>JAFOIS010000140.1 GCA_017420605.1 Lachnospiraceae bacterium
GCCATCCTTGCTTCCCCGATCAACTGCGGCGCGTTCTGCATGATCGCCGGCCTCATCATCGTCCCGGTCGTCTCCGCCTTCACGAAGAAACCGGACGCCACCCTTGTGGAAGACGCGTTCCGGAGCTACTCTCAGAAGGTCCTGGTCGAACAGAAGACCGCGCTCGGCGAAGAAAACAACTGAAGAAAACTGTCATAAAAAACGCGCCGGAAGGCGCATCACAAAGGACCGGGGATCCCCCGGTCCTTTTCATATTCCTTTTTTGTCCTTTTTATCTGCCCGCTTTCGGGCCCGCTCACCGAAGAAGCGCGATGAGTTCCCGGACGGAACCGGTGCAGTGCAGGATCTTTTCCGCGACCTGTCCGGCTTCCGAACGGCCCTTCCCGCCATAGGCGCAAAGATCGTAGAACTTCTCCATGAAATCGTCGACCGACATCGGGTTCTCCGGCTCGCCGAGCGCGTAATCGACCTGCTCGGAAAAACTTGTCCCGTCCTTCATGGTCACGGTGACATTTGCCGGCCGCTTCTTCGGCACCAGGGCGGTCATCGCGTCGTCCGGCTGCACTTCCGTCGCGCGGCAGATGCGCGTGACGGTCTCGTCCCGCACGCTCTCTTCCGAGAAGGCCGCCATGCCGGCGCTGCCGTAGCGGAACGCAAGGCCGACGCAGAACGGCGTGCTCATCTTGCCCGCCGCCGGTGTCGGGATCTCCGTATAATCATGGCCTTTCACGCCCTGGCCGTACATGCGGACCACGACCTTCTCGATCCCGTCCGGATCCGGATGATATTTCCGTCTGATCCCGAGCGCCCCGTCGATCGCCGCGTGGGTATGCCGGCAGGAAGCATAGGGCTTATGATAGCAGCCCATGATGTTCCAGCGGTCGTCGTTTGCAAGATCGAGCACCTCCGGCTTCACCGTCTCGGCCATCGCACGGAAGAAGCTGAACGTGCCGCTCAAGGCGTCGTACGGCCCCGTAAAGCCGGCTTTTCCGATGAGCGCGGCCGTGATGCCGTCGTGGCAGGCGCGGCCCGGATTGTACGGCTTCAGCGTGGAGACGTTCTCCATCATTTCGTTGAGGCCCGCGGCGCTCGTCGCCGCGGCGGACAGAGCCGCCTTGAACTCTTCCCGGCTAAAGCGGAGCGTTGCCGCGACCGCCATGGCCGCTCCCAGCGTGCCGACCGTGCCGGTGGAATGATACCCCCTTGCCCTGTGGGCCGGCTGCACGCAGTTGCCCATGCGGATCCCGGTCTCGTAGCCGGTCACGATGCCGCGGATAAGATCGTCCATGCCAAGATCATAATATTCGCAGATCGAAAGGACGGCCGGGACGACCGTCGCCGCCAGATGCACCGTGCTGAACCGGTGCCCGTCGTCCATATCGAAGACGTGCAGAGACATGGCGTTAAGGAGCGCCGCGTTCTGCAGCGAAGCCCTGCGGCCCATGCAGATGACCGACGGCCCGTCCGGCACCGCCGGCTGCAGATCGAGGTACCGGTTCACCCGTTCCGCCATCTGCCTTGTTCCGCCGATCATCGTGCCCATCCCGTCGAGAAGGCATTTGCGTGCCTCGGCCGCGACCTCTGCCGGGATCTCCCGGTTCGCCATCGTATAGAGCGTGTTCACGAAAATATCCGTGTAATTCTTTTTCTCACTCATAAACCGATCCTTTGATGCATGACGCTTTGAAACTTTTCTTCATCATACCATATCCGCGCGGATCATCGTATCAGAGAAAGAGCCGCTTGTAGAGGCTTTGCCGGAGCGGCCGGCTGATGGCGATCACAAGGAGCAGGATCCCGAGCAGAATAAGCGCCGCGAGCGGGAAAAGGCTCCACCACCGAAACGTAAGGCCAAAGGTCTCACAGAGCAGAAACTCAATGAGGACGCACAGCCCGCCAAGCGCGAAGAAAACGCCGCTGAAGATATAGAGGTAGCGGTGCGGATAGCGTCCGACCGTATACCGGCAGAGCACATAAGCCGTTTCGACGATCACCATAAGGGTGCCGCCGACCGGAAGCGCAAAACTGAGGAACCAGCGGCCGCCGGTCTTCAGGCAGATATACAGCGCCCCGAGAAGGATCGCCGCAAAACTCACGGGAATAAAGACGACCGCGCTGCGGCGGCGGAACCAGAACGGCAGGCACAGCAGGGCATACAGAACGCCCATGCCGCAGTACACGTAGCCGCTCCAGTCGACCCGTCCGTTCATGCGCAGATCCACGAGGAAGCAGACGATGACCGGAATGAGAAAAAGGAACGTGAGGACAAACAGGATGCCCGAGGGGCTGACCGTCTCCTCCCGCCCGTCGGACCGCGGATAGAGAGGCGCCTCCGGCGTCTCGTCGATATCCGGATGATAAACAGCCGTACCGCACAGGGGGCATGTTCTGACCCCCTTCATCAGTTCCACACCGCACTTTACACAGTACATTCCGTTCCTCCGCAGGGCGCTGCCGCGCCGTGCATTCCTTTCCCGTTCCTTACCGCATGTTCAGGTCTGTCGTTGTTCTCTATCTTTACGTGATGTCCGAGTTTTACGAGTGTCCGGAAGAAGCGCGCTTCCAGTTCCGGCTTCACGCTGTTCCGCACGATCGAAAGGTACGTCTTTCCCTGCCAGCTCGTCACGCTGCAGTTATAGGGCGCGCTGGCCTGCGGCCCCAGAATGAATTCCACGCGGGTCACATAAGGAGCCATCTCCTGCGGCAGCTTCACATTGCCCAGATTGGACAGGCACGTGCAGGCCACGGTTTCCCCGACCGTGTCGAAGACCATCCGCATGACGAGATTCTTGAGCGGCAGCGGGACGATCCGCAGCATGCGGCTCCGCTCGCTCATCACGTTCGGCGTGAAGATCGCGCGCATATTTTTCCCGGTGATCCCGAGCTCCATCTCGTGATGGACGATCTTCCACAGTTCCTCCAGGGAATAATCCCCCATCCGCGGATCGACGCCGATATTGACCACCGCGACAAAATTCCGCATGGTGCAGCCGCCGTACAGTTTCCGGAGATTGACCGGGATCTGCACCTTGACCGGGCGGAGCTTTTTGCGTCTTTTCGCTTCGCGTGCGGGAATGGGCGCGTCGGGATCATCGGACCGGTCCGGAATGCCGAGCCGTTCATACTGGATATCGAGGATGCATTTGAGGAGGATCGCCGTAAGGTAACCCGTGACCGTGACGCCCTTTTCGTGTGCCGCGGCAAGGAGGTCCTTCGCGTCGAGGATCCCCATCGTCTCGTGCAGGAACCGGTCCGGTTCTGTCTCCCCGCTTAAGTGGAACACGTTCCGCGGATCGCGGGGCGCCGCCACGGGTCCCGCATGGTCGCCGAAGGAATCCCTAAGCTCCTCCTTCGGCACTTCTTCCGATAGATCCCGGATATCGCCAATGCAGGGTACTTCGATGCCGTAACGGAGACGGACGTATTCCGCCGCAAGGTTTTTCGTAAAGATCATGCCGCCGGTCCCGTCCGTGACGGCGTGGAAGAATTCCGCCGCGATCCGGTTGCGGTAATACAGGATACGGATCGCACAGCGCCGGACGTCCCGGTGCGTCATGCTGACGAGCGGCTGGTCGGCATCCTGCCTTACGCACGGCGCCGGCACTTCCTCGAGATAATGCCAGAAAAGACTCTCGCGGAGCCGGACGCAGATCCCCGGAAAGCGCAGTACGACGCGGTCCAGCGCCTGCTGAAGGAGGGCGGGGTCGACCGGATCCGCAAAACTTACGGCGATCCGGAAGGCATTGCTCCAGTTTCTCCGGAGGGCTGCCGGAAAGATGAGGCCGGCATTATCCAGCCGCATCCATCTCGGCGGCTTTGCCTGTCCCGTCATTTCCCCTGTCATTCCTTTTTCCTGCTTATATCCGCCCTGCACGTTCCTTCCTCCGAAGGCCGATGTGGTTTTAAATTCTATATCTTCTAACATTTAATACCATATCGGTCTATAATGCAACCCCTAATCCCGGCGGCACGGCCGTTTCCGCATAAGCCTGCAGCAAAAAGCCCTGCTCCTTGCGAAGCAGGGCTTTCTATCTCAAACGCCCGGCCGCCCGGATGCCCCGGGGCATCCGGCAAAGCAAAGCGCACAAATCCTACAGTGCTTCCTCTCCCGCCGCTGCGAGAGCGAGTTCATAGAAATCCCGGTAGAACTTTTCGGTCCCGCCGTCCGTCCTGGAGGAACGGAATACCACGCATCCTTCCTTTCCCTCCGGCGCAAGCGTCCCGGCCTCAAGAAGCCGGCGCCGTACTTCCCTCGCGGTGCCCGCGCCGCCGTCATAAAGCGGCACGTCTCCGAGGACCCTCCGGATCTGTTTCCGGATCAGCGGATAATGCGTGCAGCCGAGCACGACGCCGTCGGTCTTTCCCGCATAATCCCCGAGGAACCCGGAAAGCATCTCATGAAGATCCTCTCCGTCCAGATCTCCTTTTTCGATCCGCGCCGCAAGGCCCCTGCAGGGCAGCGGCGTAAAGTCCGCCGCTTCATGGAGCTTCCGCTCCAGCGCGTGGTATTTTTCAAGCTGCAGCGTCATCGTGGTCGCCATCACGAGGAAATGCTTCCCCGCGTGCTCACTTACGGCTACCTTGAGCGCCGGCTCGATCCCGATCACCGGAAGGTGCGGATACGCCGCTCTGAGATCCGCCACCGCGGCCGCCGTCGCCGTATTGCAGGCGATCACGACCGCCTTGACACCCGCTGAAAGCAGTTTTTCCGTGATCGCAAAGGCGCGGTCATGTACCCATGCCTCCGGTTTATTGCCATACGGCGCGTTCGCGGAATCCCCGAAATAGAGAAACCTCTCCTGCGGCATAAGGCGCGTCAGTTCCGCCAGCACACTGAGACCGCCGACGCCGGAATCGAATACGCCGACGTATCCCTGATATTCTTTTTCCTGATTCATCCTGTTTATATCTATCGTCCTTATCCGGTCCCCCGGTATTGTCCGTTTATGCAGACCGGATAAGGTTAACACTTCTTTCAGCTAAGTGCAATATCTCCCGACTCCGTCCAGACCGAAAGTCTGCGGCCGTCCGATCCGAGTTTTGAAAAACGGTTCCCCTCGACGCCGTTATAGACGATCTTTCCGCTGTCCGCGCTGAGGTCGATGCTGGCGCTCTCAAGCTCCTTCATTTCGCTCAGCACCACTTTTCCGCTTCCCGTATAGATATCGAGTTCACTGAAGGTAAGCCCGCTCGCGCCCAGATCGCCCGAACCCGTGCTGATATATCCGTGCTGCAGCGAAACATCCGACAGCGCGACATTGCCGGAGTCTCCGTAGATCGACAATTCCTCCGCCGATATGCCGGACACGGCAAGATCCCCGCTCCCCATCGAAACGTCGAGGAATTCGAGGGTCATCGGCGGCACCGTCACGACGACCTTGCCGCTCCCGCCGTTCACATAAAGATCCGGTCCTTCCTGATACCAGGATGCGTCGCTTGAGGAAATGCCCGCGCCGGAGATCACGACCGCGTCTCCGCTC
This sequence comes from Lachnospiraceae bacterium, assembly GCA_017420605.1. GTDB lineage: Bacteria > Bacillota > Clostridia > Lachnospirales > Lachnospiraceae > Chordicoccus. The sequence continues at coordinate 5,481 of JAFOIS010000140.1, forward strand.
TGGATCACGACATTGCCGCTTCCCATGTAGATGTGGAGGCTCTGGAACTCGCCGGCCGGATCCGGCGGGCCGCTCTCCTCATCGGTCACGACCACCGGCCGGTCTTCCTCCCAGCGTTCCTCTTCCAAATAGTCAAAACGGTGGCGCATATAGTGATGGTAGGACGTTCCGATGATCATGCAGACCAGCGTCACGATGACGAGGCCGATATAATACAGCCGTTTTTTCATTTTACTGTCCATCTTACATCCCTCCAGTCCGGCGTGCCCGCCTCGCAGCGAGAACGAGGATCCTGTACAGAACGCCCGCGATGGGCCAGATGAGCCACGTGATCCCCCATTCGAACGTCAGGAAGCTCACACACAGATACACGCACGTGACGGTCGGCCAGTAGACTGAAAGGA
>JAFOIS010000141.1 GCA_017420605.1 Lachnospiraceae bacterium
AGCGAACAGTATGCGGAAGACTGGTGGAAGGCTGTATGCGAAACGGTGAGGGAAGTCGTATCGAATATTTCCGATCCGGAAAACGTCGCCGCGATCTCGCTGTCGCTCCAGGGCGGCACCGTCGTGCCGTGCGACGGAAACGGCAATGCGCTGCGGACCTCGATCGTCTGGAACGACGGCCGCGCGGCAAAACAGCATGCGGAGTTTGAAAGCGAGGTCGGCGATCCGTCCGGCGTCTATCAGCACTGCGGCTGGTCGCTGGGAAGATCCCTGCCGATGCTGGAGACGCGCTGGATCCGGGACAACGAGCCGGAGATCTTTGCGAAGACGGAACAGGTCCTTACGGTGCCGTCCTATGTTTCCATGAAAATGACCGGCATTGCCGCGGCGGATATCGCGGACGCCGGTATCGATCATTTCTATGATATCCGGAAAGAAGCCTATGTGCCGGAGTACCTTGCGTTCGCGGGGGTGACGGAAGAGATGATGCCGTCCGTCGTCCGGAGCGGCAGCGTGATCGGGAATCTCCTGCCGGAAGCGGCGGCCGAGATGGGCCTTACCGAAAAGACCGTTCTCGTGGCCGGCGCGCACGATCAGTATGCGGTGGCCGTCGGCGGCGGGGCAAATTCTGCCGGCGACGTCATGATCGGGTCCGGAACGGCATGGGTCGTGACGGGGATATCCGACAGGCCGGCGTTCGAGACCGGCATCGCACAGTCGCGCGCAGTCGTCCCCGGTATGTGGGGCTCGATCTTCAGCCTTTCGACCGGCGGCGTATGCCTCGAGTGGCTGCGGAAACAGATGTCGCCCGGTGCTGACGCAAGTCCGCTCGGCTACGACGTGATCAACGCGGGCGTCGCCGGAAAGAATCCGGCGAAAGACGGCCTGTTCTTCTATCCGTTCCACGGGATCGCGGGCACGGGGAAGCGCTTCTCCAAAGCGTCGTTCGCCGGCCTTGATCTTTCGCACGACCGGTTCGACATGGCCGCCGCGGTCATGGAAGGCGTCGTGTTCGGCACGGCATGGATGATGGAATCCTTCCCGTCCGCGGAAGGGCAGGGAAAGATCCGGCTCGCCGGCGGCGCGACGAAGAGCGCGGTCTGGTCGCAGATGATCGCGGATATCACCGGCAAGACGGTCCTCATTCCGGAGATCGCGGACCTTGCCTGCGTCGGCGCGGCGGTCATCGCCGGCTGGGGCGCCGGGGTCTACGGCAGCATCGAAGAAGGCTGCAGGGCTCTTTCGATCCGGACGACGGAAATGCAGCCCGATCCGGACCGTTCGGCCGCTTATAAAGCGCAGTATGCCGCCTATAAGGCGATGGCGGGCAAACTCCACGAGGGGTATGAACTGACTGCCGGCCGTATCTGAACATCTTTCAGCGATTACGTACCGGAACGCACGGCTGTAAGGAGGGAGCACTTCCCGCAGGAACTGCGTGACGGGCGGAATATAGAAAAAACGCGGGTATGACCCGTATAAAGAGAGGCCGCATGCGGCCAGGGAGGAAAACATGGGAAAAATCAAAGCTGGGTATCTGCCGCTCTACATCAAACTGTATGATGATGAGAATCCGGCGACAAGGAAGCCGCTCGAGGCGTATATGCATACGCTGATCGACATGATCGGCGCGCAGGGGATCGAAGTGATCTGCGCCGACGAGGTCTGCCGCGTCAAGGAAGAGTTCGACCGCGCCGCGAAGAAATTCAACGATGCGGACGTCGACGTCGTCATTACGCAGCATCTGGCCTATTCGCCGTCTCTGGAGTCCATCGACGCGCTGCTGTCTCTCAAGGCGCCGATCGTGGTCTTCGATACGACCCCTGATTATGAGCTCATCTCCGTGCAGCAGTATTCCGGCCGCATCACCCCGAACCACGGCATCCACGGCGTACAGGATATGTGCAACCTTCTGAAGCGCAACGGCAAGCCGTACTATATGTGCGTAGGCCACGCGCTGCACAGCGAAGTCGTTTCCGAAGTCGTCGGCATGTGCCGCGCGGCTGCGGCGGCGAAGTTCTATAAGAACGAAAAGATCGGCTCCGTCGGCGGCAGCTTCATCGGCATGGGCGACTTCCTGGTCTCCGATGAACGGTATAAGAACGATATCGGCGCGGAAGTCAAATACATGACCGAAGACGTCGTGAAGGAATACCTGCCGAAGGTAACGGAAGAGGAGATCGACGCGGAGATCGCGAAGGATCAGCAGAAGTACACCTGCGAGATCACCTGGGAAAAAGAATACCGCGAAGCGACCCGCTCCGGCCTTGCGGTCCGCAAATGGATGGAAGCCGAACAGCTCGACGCCGCGACAATCAACTTTCTGACCCTCGACATCTGCGGCCTGCCGAAGATGCCGTTTATCGAATGCTGCAAGATCATGGAACGCGGCAAGGGCTACGCCGGTGAAGGCGACGTGCTGACCGCGGGCCTTGTCGGCGCGCTCATTTCCGTCTATCCGGACACCTCCTTCGTGGAAATGTTCTGCCCGGACTGGAAGGAAGACGTTATCCTCCTTTCGCACATGGGCGAGAGCAACCCGCACCTCGGCCAGTGGAAGCCGCTCCTCTGCAACAAGCGCTTCAACTACAACTCCTGCGGCAACACGGTCTCCATGTACAACTGCTACAAGCCGGGCAAGGCTGTTTATGTAAACCTTGCGCCGATGAATGATTCCTTCAGCCTGATCGTGACCGAAGTCGAGCTCCTCGATCTCGGCAACGTCAACAGTGTGTACCGCGAAGCCACGCAGGGATGGATGAAGCCCTGCAAGCCGCTCCGCAAGTTCCTCAAGGAGTACTCAGAGGCCGGCGGCACGCACCATTCCGCGATGGTCTACAATGCGGACATCGAAGAGATCAAGGCTTTCGGCCGCATGCTCGGCTTCAACGTCGTAGAGATCAAGTAAGTAAAGGAGTAAATTATGAAACCGAAAATCAGGACCCCCTTCTTCGAGATCGGCGTCAAGAACTACGTCTACGGC
>JAFOIS010000142.1 GCA_017420605.1 Lachnospiraceae bacterium
AGCGCAAGATAGACCATGCCCAGAATGATCTCCGGGATCATGATCGGCAGGGTCGAAAGGTAGGATATGATGCCGTTCAGCTTATACGCCGTCTTTTTCATGCCGATCGCGCCGAGCGTTCCGATCACCGCCGATGCCAGGCAGCACAGTGCGCCGAGGATGAGGCTGTTTTTCAGGGCGCGAAAAATGTCCGTGTCCGCAAAGAGCCGCCGGTACCAGGTAAGCGAAAAGCCGCCCCACACCGACGTCAGCTTCGACGCGTTGAAGGAATAGACGATCGTCACGACGATCGGGACGAACGTAAAGAGCGTCACGATCACGAGATAGAATACCGGGAAGAAGGACCGTTTTTTCATCAGAAGAGGCCCTCCAGCTGTTTCGTCGGCGCGATGCGCCGGTACAGGGCAATGAGAAGCGAGGTCATGACCATGAGCACGACCGAAAGCGCCGCGGCAAACGGCAGGTTCCGGCCCTTGGTCAGCTGCTGCTGGATCACATTGCCGACAAGGACGATCTTATTGCCGCCGAGGAGCTCCGCGATGAAGAAAAGCCCCATCGACGGAACGAAGGTGAGAATGACGCCGGAAAGAAGGCCCGGCACCGTAAGCGGGAACGTGACGCGTACAAAGCTTCTCCATTTCCCGGCGCCGAGGTCGCGGGACGCTTCGATCAGCGTCCAGTCCATCTTTTCGACGCTCGAGTAGACCGCGAGGATCATAAAAGGCAGCAGCGCGTAGACCATGCCGAAAACGACCATCGGATAGGAATAGAGCCACTTGAGCGGCGCGTTCGTTATGCCGAGCCCCATGAGGAGCGAGTCGAGCACGCCGTTGCTCCGGAAAACGATGATCCAGCCGTTGATCCGGACGAGTCCGGAGGTCCAGAACGGGATCATAATGAGGAACATCATGACCTTCTTTCCGCGGTCGGAAAGCTTTGCCATAAAATATCCGTATGGATACCCGATCAGCGTATTGATGACGGTCGTAAGGAGTGCGAGGCGGAGCGAGACGCGGAAGGAATTCGCGTAGACCGGCTCGAGGATCCGTCTGTAGTTATCGAGCGTCGGCGTGCTCACGAAGCCCCAGACCTGCGCCCTGGTCATGAAGCTTAAGTAGACCATGTAAAGGAGCGGCAGGAAAATGAAGACCACCGTGAAGGCATAGATCGGCAGAAGGAAAGCGATCCTGCTCTCCCTGCGGCCTTTCCGGCCGGTTTCCTTTTTCGCCCTCTTTCTGTCTTCAGACGCCATTGTCCAGTACCTCGACGGCATCTTCGGCCTTCCAGCCGACCTGCATCTCGTCGCCGGGTTCCGCCGCGGAATTGAGACCGAAACGGCTTGCCGTGACCATCTGGCCGTCCGGGAGCTTAAAGAGGATCCTAAGCTGCCCGCCGGCAAAGGATTTCTCGATGACCTGCGCGCGTTCACCCGGGCAAAGATCCCCGAAAATGACGTTCTCCGCGCGCACCGCATAGGTCTTTCCGTTCCGGCGGATCACATTGGCGCTGCCGACGAAATTCGCGACGTAGGACGTGCGCGGCTTATAGTAGATCTCGTCCGGCGTGCCGATCTGCTCGAACAGGCCGTCGTGCATCACGGCGATCCGGTCGGACATGTTGATGGCTTCTTCCTGGTCGTGGGTGATATAAATGAAGGTGATCCCCAGCGTCTTCTGCAGGCGCTTGAGTTCGAGCTGCATCTCCCTGCGGAGTTTGAGATCCAGCGCGCCGAGCGGCTCGTCGAGGAGCAGCACCTCGGGAGATGCCGCCACCGCACGGGCGATCGCCACGCGCTGCTTCTGCCCGCCGGACAGGGCCGAGACTTTCTTGTGGCCGCTGCCCTCGAGCTGGACAAGGGAAAGAAGCTCCTCCACGCGCGCATCCCGCTGCGCCTTCGGGACCTTCCGGATCCGGAGGCCGTAGGAAATGTTGTCCGCGACGTTCATGTGCGGAAAGAGCGCATAGTTTTGGAAGACCGTATTGACGTTCCGCTTTTCGGGCGGAAGATCCGTGATGTCCTCCCCGTTCAGGAAAATGCTGCCGTTGTCCGGCAAATCGAGCCCCGCGATGAGACGGATCGTCGTCGTTTTTCCGCAGCCGGACGCGCCGAGGAGCGTGATAAACTCCCCTTTTGCCACCTGGAGGCTTACGCCGCGCAGCACTTCGGTATTACCGAACCGTTTATGCAGTCCCGCCAGGCGAAGATGATACTCCATATTTGCGATTTTCCTTTCGTCCCGTAAGCGGCGCAGGCCCGCGCCCTCGCGATGAAACTATTGACAATCCGCGATCGGTAGGCGTATTATGCACGCATATATTTGTTGATGTCCGGCACGAAAAAGGCCGGACGGCACCGTCCCGGTGCGGTATGGTTCTGCATATTATACAATGAATAAAGGGGCGGCGCAACAGGCGCTTTTGGTACCGGGAACGAAAGACCCGCAAACCGGGCCGAAGAAGCGCAGCGTAAGGAGGCAGACTATGGGAGCCCTGATCTTTCCGAAAAACTACGACCCCATCCTTTCCGTCCGCGAAACGGAGGACGCCATCAAGTTCATCCGTGATACGTTCCAGAAGGAATTCGGCCGGGAAATGTCGCTGTCGCGCATTTCCGCGCCGCTTTTCGTGGATACTGCGTCCGGCCTCAACGATAATCTGAACGGCGTCGAGCGGCCGGTCCGCTTCGACGTCCGCGCGCTGCCCGGAAAAGACGTGGAAGTCGTGCAGTCCCTCGCGAAATGGAAACGCTTCGCGCTGGGCAGATACGGCTTTATGCCGGGCGAAGGCCTCTATACCAATATGAACGCGATCCGCCGCGACGAGGAGCTGGACAACCTGCACTCCTGCTACGTCGACCAGTGGGACTGGGAAATGGTGATCGAAAAAGACGACCGCACGCAGGAAAAGCTGCATGAGGTCGTCACGAAGATCTATAAGATCGTCAAGCATATGGAACACGAAGTCTGGTACAAGTATCCGGACGCCGTGCTGCATCTCCCGGAGGAGATCCATTTTGTCACGTCCGACGAGCTCTATGAGCGCTGGCCGGACAAAACGCCGAAGGAACGCGAGGCCGAGATCTGCCGCGAGTACGGCGCCGTCTTCGTCGAACGGATCGGCTGGGATCTTCCGGACGGCGCGCCGCACGACGGCCGCGCGCCGGACTATGACGACTGGAACCTCAACGGCGACATCCTGTTCTGGTTCGAACGCCTGGGATGCGTGCTCGAGCTCTCCAGCATGGGCATCCGCGTCGACGAGGATTCCCTGAGAACACAGCTGGCCGCCGCAGGGTGTCTCGACCGGATGAACCTGCCGTATCACAGGATGCTGCTGGACCGGGAGCTGCCGTATACGATCGGCGGCGGCATCGGGCAGTCGCGCCTGTGCATGCTGCTCCTCAACCGGGCGCACGTCGGCGAAGTGCAGGCGAGCCTCTGGCCGGAGTACATGCAGAAAATGTGCGCGGAAAACCACATTTTCCTGCTCTGATCACATCCGGGGGTCACATAACAGGAATCACATAAGGCGTTTCAGGACGATCCTCTGGGACGAATAGCAGCCGAAGGAGTTGCGGGCGATAAGATAAAGCTCGACTTCTTCGGCTTTTTCCGGCATCGGGACCGAGATCTCCGTCTCCTCCCGAAGGTCGAGCCACCCCGCGCCGGCGCCCTTGTCGTTGGCATGGTTATTGGCCTGCCAGGCGATGATCGGATCCTTCTCCGGATTCCGGACCGCAAGACGGATCATCTCGCCGGGCGCATAGGCCTCCTTATCGGACGCAATGGTAAGATCCGTAATGCGGAACGTCACGGCGTCGCTCTTTTCCCCGGACTCGTCCTTTACAGCACAGGCCGTATAAATACCGGTCTTCTCCGGCAGGAGCTGTACTTTCCCGTTCTCTACAGCAGCCGCGCTTACGCAGCCGTCCGGATCCGTCACTTCCACTTTCCCGTACGCGGGGTCGAAAACATGGAGCTCCACCGGCTCCAGCCCCTTCTTGTAATTAGCCTTATTCCCGAAGTCCGGCATGAGGATGCGGTTGATCTTCGGCGCCGGCATTTCGGGATCCCCCGGCACCGGCGCAAACGGATCCGGCGTATAGGGCACGTCCTTTACACCGTCGTAGCGGTAGATCTTGAACTCCTTGTCCAGCCAGTAGCCGCGGAATTCCTCCGGCGTAAAACGCGTTACCCGGATCTGCGGCAATACGCTCTCGGATACGGTGATGTAATGCACGTTCCCTTCCGCGTCCCGTTCGATATCCGTGATGAGAGCGATATGCTTTTTCACATGGAGGACAACGTCCGCCAGCGCAAGGTTCTCGAGCTTCGAAGAATCCACAGGGTGCACACCCGGGATCGACGGCCAGTAGCGGCACGCGGTCCGGTAATGCAGATTCATGCAGTAGCTGGCAAAGCAGGAGCAGACGATGCCGTAATGATTGTGGTCATTCTGGTTCATCCCCTCGATCGGTTTTTCATAGACGACGCTGTACGGATTGGAGACTGCCGTCAAGAAGGTCTCCGGAGAAATGTTGAAGCCCACATAGGTCTCC
>JAFOIS010000143.1 GCA_017420605.1 Lachnospiraceae bacterium
AATGGTATTTGACAAAAGAATACTGTACAGTAAATCTGTACGCAAGTACGCCGCGCAAATTTGCCGGACGCCTCCGGCGGCGCGGACTGATCAAAAATACGGGAACCGCCCGGGATGCCGGGACGATCCCGCAGTAAGGACACGGGGGCTTATATGGAACTCTTTGATTATGAGAAGAAACATCTGGAAATGCTGCGTCCGCACCTTGCGGAATGCACGGTACTGCTGAAAACAGACGGATCGTTTCCGCTGGATGCGCCGTGCCGGATCGCCGCGTACGGCAGCGGCGTCCGCCGCACCGTAAAAGGCGGCACCGGTTCGGGCGAAGTCAATTCCCGCTTTTTTACAAATGTGGAAGAAGGCCTTCTTGACGCCGGCTTTATCCTGACGACCGGCGAATGGCTGGACGCCTATGAAACTGCCTATGCGGCCTCCCGGAAACAGTTCTTTACCGATCTCAAGGCTGAAGCAAAAAAGGCGAAAGTCAACGTCATGATCTACGGCATGGGGCGTGTTATGCCGGAACCGGAATACGACATTCCGCTTGACGCGGACGGCGACGCCGCGATCTACGTCGTGTCGCGCATATCCGGGGAAGGCAGCGACCGCAGGCCCGTCCGCGGCGACCTTCTGCTTTCCGCATCGGAAGAACGCGATATCCTCGCGCTTTCCGCCCGGTTCGAAAAATTCATGCTGGTCATCAACGCCGGCGGCCCGATCGACCTTACCGGCATCGCGGACCGCGTCGGAAATATCCTCGTGCTCTCGCAGCTCGGCGTCGAGACCGGCGCGGCGCTTGCGGACGTCCTGCTCGGGCGTGAAAACCCGTCCGGGAAGCTCACCACGACCTGGTCCGCCTGGAATGATTACGCGAAGCTCGGCACCTTCGGCGGGCACGACGACACCCGCTACAATGAGGGTATCTACGTCGGCTACCGTTATTTCGACGCCGCCGGGAAAAAGGCGCTGTTCCCGTTCGGATACGGGCTTTCCTACACGACGTTCGATACGTCGCCGCAATCAGCCTCTCTTTCCGGCACGGAAATGCAGGCTGCGGTCCTGGTCACGAACACCGGAAAATACAGCGGCCGCGAGGTCGTACAGCTATATGTCTCTTCACCGTCCGGCGCGCTCGACAAGCCGAAAAAGGCGCTTGCGGGCTTCGGGAAGACGGCGTCTCTTGCCCCCGGCGGATCCGAAACGGTCACCGTCTCTTTCGATCTCCGCGACCTTGCGTCCTACGACGAGCGGAACGCGGCCTATATCCTTGAAGCCGGCGACTATATCGTCCGGGCCGGCACCTCGTCGGAAGACACGAAGATATGCGCCGTCATTTCGCTGAACGCCACTTCCTTCACGAAGAAAGTGCGGAATGCCCTGGGGAGGCCGGACTTTACCGACTGGAAGCCGGAAGGCGCCCCGGCGGAAGAGATCCCGGAAGGCGTGCCGCATTTTGAACTGAGCGCCTCCTCCATCGTGACAGAGACGTTCGACTACGACCGCCGTGACGAGATCGACGACGACGTCCGCGCCCTCTCCAACGATAAGCTGATCTACGCGAATATCGGCAATTTCGATCCGAAAGGCGGCGTGCTCTCCGTGATCGGCAACGCCGCGAAGGAGCTTGCCGGCGCAGCCGGCGAAACGACAGCTATGCTGAAAGACGCGGGCTTCCCTGTCCTCGAAATGGCGGACGGTCCGGCAGGTCTCCGGCTGTCCAAAGAATTCTACCGTGATAAAGCGGGGGCGCACACCATCGGCGGCTCCGCGCTGCCGGAATCCATGGCGGAGCTCCTGCCTGTGCCGGTACAGAAACTGCTTGCCCTGACCGCCGGCAAAACAAAAGTACCGAAAGGCGCCGTCCGTAAGACCCAGTACTGCACCGCCATCCCGATCGGCACGGCCATCGCCCAGAGCTGGAACACGGACTTTGCGGAACTGTGCGGCGATATCGTGGGTGAGGAAATGGAGCGTTTCGGCGTCCATCTGTGGCTTGCGCCGGCGCTCAATATCCACCGCTCCGTCCTGTGCGGCCGGAATTTCGAGTATTTCTCGGAAGATCCGCTCGTAAGCGGCCTCTTTGCCGCCGCGATCACGAACGGCGTCCAGAAGCATCCGGGCCGCGGCGTCACTATCAAGCATTACGCGGCAAACAACCAGGAATTCAACCGCTACGGTTCGAGCAGCGACGTCTCCGAACGGGCGATGCGCGAGATCTATCTCAGGGGCTTTGAGATCTGCATCCGGAAGGCGTCTCCCGTCACCGTCATGAGTTCCTACAACCTGCTCAACGGCGTCCACACGGCCGAACGGCGGGATCTGTGTACCGATATCCTGCGGACGGAATTCGGTTTCGAAGGCGTCCTTATGACCGACTGGGTGATCAGCCTTATGTCCGATAAGAAAGACGTCTCCCGACCGTAAAGCCGCGCCTCGTCGCGGCCGCCGGCGGCGACCTCTTCATGCCCGGTGCCCCCGCCAATTACAAAGATATGATGGCGGGTATTATCGAAGGAAGCCTGACGCGGCAGGACCTCCTCGTCAACGCCACGAGAGTATACCGTCTCGCAAAAAAGCTGACGCAGACGGACTGATCCGGAAAAGATCAAAGACCGTTATAGTAAGACGCGCTGCCGTTTCGGCAGCGCGTCTTTTAAGCAGTTCTTCCGTAAAACAGTTTTTCGTGCGTATCCGTGCGCACGGATATCAGAGCGGTCTCGAAAGATAGACCATATCCACGAGCTGCACGCCCGCCTCGAAGATCGGGTGGTCGTAGTTGTCCGTGAAGAAATTCGCGAGACGGTGATGCTCCGTAAAGCCGCACTTCTTATAGAACGGGACCGTGAGCGGGCTGTCGCCGGTCCCTACCAGCATGGTCCTGCCCCTGCCGGCGTAAAGATCCATGACGTAGTCGATGAGCGCCCGGCCGTAGCCCCTGCCGTGGAGCGAAGGATCCGTCGCGATGTTCTTGATCTCGAATACGCCTTCCCCGTTGTCCGTGACGACGCATTCTCCGACGACGTCGCCCGTCGGGCGCGATGCGGCGTCCGGATAGGCGCCGTTGTCGTGCAGAAGGAACATCCGGCCGCGGCCGATGTACCGGTCGATCATTTCCTCCTGCTCGTCCGCAAGATACAGAAGGTCCATGTATTTCTTTTTGTTCTCCCGGATCTCTTCGACGTACACCCTTCTGACCGGCTCACGGTCCAGCCTTGCGCCGTTCATAATGTCCTCTTCGTCCGCCATACATTTCATGAGGCCGACCGCCTCAAACGAGGCCATGTCGTGCCGGATGATATGATCGAGGTAAGAAGCGACGAGCTCCGCCGAAATAATATATCCGGCAGGGTTCATATGCCCGTTCATGAAAAACTTCTTTTTGAAGGCCGCATCGTAGACCGGCGCGTAGGAAAAGAAGTCAAGTACATAGGTATTCGGCAGATCCTCCGCAAGCGACAGGAGATAGGCGCGGTGCTTTTCCACCTTTTTCGCCTGCCCTTCGTCCCGGCCGTCGTCCGGCAGCGTCATGAGGAGGAATTTCGCGTCCGGTTCGATCCTGCGGTAACGGAAGAGGATCT
>JAFOIS010000144.1 GCA_017420605.1 Lachnospiraceae bacterium
TCTTCCGCAAGCGACAGGAGATAGGCGCGGTGCTTTTTCACCTTTTCCGCCTGCCCTTCGTCCCGGCCGTCGTCCGGCAGCGTCATGAGGAAGAATTTCGCGTCCGGTTCGATCCCGCGGTAACGGAAGAGGATCTCGCCGTAATAGCCGCAGAAGGTATCTCTTTTGCGGACGCCGGACACAAAATCGAAATCCTCTTTCCTCCCGAACGGATACGGAAAGCTGAACATATCGTTGACGCCGAGCGCGACGATATAGGCCTGGCTCGCCTTGTCCTTATCCCAGCAGCCGCTGCTTTCCCCGAAGGTCTCTATAAACTGCTTCGCCGTCATGCCGCCGCGCGAGAAGTTCCACACCTTCGCTCCGAGGATGCGCGCAAGGTACTGTCCCCAGGAATACTCATAGAAATCCTGATAAACGTCCGAGCCGTCGGGCGCGACGGTCTGGAATTCCCCGGACGCAAGGCTGTCGCCGATCACGGCGATCTTGCGGAAAATACGGCCCAGTCCCCCGTCCGGCACATATCTTTCCATGGGCTTTTCGTTTTCACAGGATTCGTAACGTTCCAGGATACGCATCTTTCCACTCCTTCCGGCCCGGCCGGTCATGACTATCCGCGAAGCGCTTTTCCTCCGCTCTTTTATTTCCTGATATAAAATATCCCCGGAAGACGCCTTCCGGGGATCCTGCTGCCTATTCGATCAGATCTCCCAGTCCGGGGCGCCGCATCTCCAGCTCGCGAACGGCCTTGCCATGACTTCCGATACATAGCATGTGCCCTTGCCGAGACGCATGATGGACGCCGGGCATTCCATGGAGATCGGGCCGTAGAGTTCGAGACGGGATACCATTCTCTGCCAGGTCTCGCCGGCCTGGTTGGAAAGGATGCTGTGGACCTCGAAACGGTCTCTTGCGTTGACGATATCGCGCGGGCCGATCGTAGCCGCCTTCGGCGGGACCGCCCAGACGTCGCCCGAGGAGCCCATCGGTCCGAACAGCGAGTTTTCGCAGATCGTCAGCGGCGTCTCCGTGACGATGCGGGAACCGAGCTTGCAGAACTCTTCCAGAGAATCCGCCGCGAATTCCTTCGTGCGCGGATCGATGAACGCGGTGTGTCCCGGCCAGCCTGTCGCGGAATACACGACGTCCGCGCCGCCCTGGCCGACTTCCTCGATGATGCTCGAATAGACGTTGTCGCCCTTGTTTTCATTGGTGTGGACGTGCCAGTGCTCGACCGACGGACGGAGGTCCTCGCGGATCTTGCCGTAGAAGTGCGTCCGGAACGAATAGCCGAGGCCCGCGCCATAGGTCAGCGGCGCGACGTTGCCGTCTTCATCCGCCCATTCATCCATCGCGAACGCGTCGACGTTGCGCGCGGAGACGTTGTAGCGGTTCAGCATTTCCGCGATCGCGGAATAGGTCGCCGGCCACTGGTTCGGGAAGATCATCGTAAGATGCGTGTCGTTGAGGTCACTCATCAGGATACGGTAGAAAACATCCTGGACCATGACCTGGACCGGATCCATCACGACGCGGACGGAATAGCCGTTCTCATTGGTATATTCCATATCCTCGCGCTTGATGTTGCGGACGCGCTCCAGTTCCTCAAGCGGAAGCTCCGAATGCGGCAGCCAGCTGGCGGGTTTGAATCTGAATTCATCATAAAGTCCCATGGATATCATCCTCCTCAATGATTGTGATCTCGGCAGAATCCCTGCTCTGCAAGCATATTGTACTTTGCGGCTCCGCGGAATTCAATACACTTTTGTCCCGATTCCCGAAAAGGATCTTTGCGGTATGTGCGCCGCGGCTTCGGGCGGCCGCGTCAGTTCCGGCCGTCCTGACCGGACCGGACGCCGCCGTCACAGCCGGGGACGCGCCCCTCCTTGAAGATCCGCATCATTTCTCCCGTCAGGGCAAAATCCGTCGGCTGCAGTTCGATCGACTCCGGCGTACACCATTTTCCTTCCCTGAGTTCCGCACGGTCGAGCCGGATCGTATCGTCCCCGTCGACGTCGCAGAAGAACCCCATCAGGATATCGTCCGCGATGCCCCACGGCTGGGATTTGTAATACCGGAGATTCTTCACCTTGAGGCCGGCCTCTTCCATGACCTCACGGGATACGGTCTCCTCCACCGTTTCCCCGATCTCGGTGAAACCCGCGACGAGCGCCCAGAACGTGTGCGGGCGGTCGGCATATTTTGTGGTGAGGAGCCTTCCTTTTGAAAGAACGCCCACGATCACCGCCGGCTGGATCCGCGGATAGATCGTGCGGCCGCAGGCCGGGCAGACGATCGCGCGCTCCGTTTCCGAGTGGACAGTCCGGCTTCCGCAGGTACCGCAGAAACGGTTGTCCCGGTACCAGCGGAAGACCTGCTCGCCGGTATAGGCGGCAAAGATCGCCTCCCGCGGTCCAAGGTCCATGCGGCGGAGCGAACGTATGTTCCGGTATCCGAACCCGTCCGGTATACGGAGCCGGCCTTCTGCCTCCCGCCCGCTGCCGTCTACCGCCGGACCATCTTCCGTATCCGCGGCTGCGCCGTCCGCCGGATACAGAAAATAGCGGTCTTCGTCAATGGAGAAAAGATACCGGAGATTCGGGACGTCTTCCCCGAAGAGCTCCTTAACGCGCGGATATACGACCTGCCCCGGGCAGGACGGATCCGCAAGCAGGACTTCCCCACCCCCGCGGAAGACCATGACGAAGCTTTCCGCCGACGGGCAGAACGAAGGATCGTAGTGATTGTATAACCTGTGCGGCGCGATATCCTGGATCATTTTTCTTTTTCCTCTTTCCTGTGCGGTCTCGCACCTTGATAGTATAACGGTTTCCGGAAAGACGCAAGCGGTCCGGCCGCATGCGCCAGGACACGCCGCGGCAGGCCGGCCTGTCGTTTCCGGCGGCGGACGCAAAAAAACACCGCGGCACATGCCGCGGTGCAAATGAGAGGGGATGGTACGAATCTATGTCAGATCTTATGCGGTCAGCCTTCGATCGCGATCGTCTTCTTTTCCGGAACCTTCTCTTCGATCTCCTTCTTCGGGACCTGAAGCTTCAGGATACCGTCTTCGAACTTCGCCTTGATGTCTTCCTCGGTGATCTCTTCGCCGACATAGAAGCTTCTCTTCATGGATCCGGTGTAGCGTTCCTGGCGGACTACACGGCCGTTCTTGTCCTTTTCCTCTTTCGAGGTGTTCTTTTCGGCGCTGATGTTGAGGTAGCCGTTCGTCAGTTCGAGGTTCAGATCCTCTTTCTTGTAGCCCGGAAGCTCAACGTCCAGTTCATAGCCGGTGTCCGTCTCGCGGATATCCGTGCGCATCAGCTTCGTGCGTTCCGTGCGCACAGCGGGTCTCGCCGGACGGAAGAAATTGAAGTCGTCAAAGAAATCATCCACAAGGTTATCTCCAAAGATACTCGGTAAATACAACATCATAAAGACCTCCTTCTATTCTTGTCCGGCCGCACCATCCGCAGCGCTTTCCGGTCTCGGCTTCCGCTTCCGGCCTCCGGCTTTGTTCTTCCGTTCTCCGCCGTTTCCGCTGCCCTTTGTGTTCTCCGGACTCTCTTTTCTTTTGATGGCTTCATTATAGCACGTTGTTAGCACTTGTCAACAGTGAGTGCTAACAATTTCTGTGAACTTTTTGTGTCCGCAAAAAAAGATGCTGCGCACAGCATCGTGCACAGCATCTCTTCGTTCTGTTTTCCGTCTGAATTACTTCAGGGTGACCTTCGCACCGACGTCTTCGAGGGACTTCTTCAGCGCTTCGGCTTCTTCCTTGCCCAGCTGTTCCTTAACGATCTTCGGAGCAGCATCGACAAGGTCCTTCGCTTCCTTCAGGCCCAGGCCGGTCGCTTCACGGACGACCTTGATGACCTTAACCTTCTGCGCGCCGATCTCGGTGAGTTCGACGTCGAATTCGGTCTTCTCTTCGACTTCTTCAGCAGCAGCTGCCGGGCCGGCCGCTACGACGACGCCCGCCGCCGCGGAAACGCCGAATTCGGCTTCGCAGGCCTTGACCAGATCATTGAGTTCGAGAACGGTGAGTTCCTTGATCGCCGCAATGAATTCTTCCGTTGTAAGTTTAGCCATGATTTTTCTCCTTTATACTGTACTCGGTAATGTGTTCAAACGTTGTTCCCGGAAGATCACTCTGCCGGTGCTGCTTCCGCCGCAGGCGCCTCGTCCGGTTCCGCGATCTGCTTGATAACGCGGGCGAAGTTCGCGATCGGCGACTGCATGCTGCCGAAGAGCCTTGCCAGAAGTTCTTCTCTGGTCGGGATCGCGGCAACCGCTTCAAGGCCTGCGCCCTCCACATAGCTGCCGTCGACTACGCCGGCGACCAGCTTCATGAGCTTGGCCTCTTTGTCCTTGTTGAGTTTGTTGTACTGCGCTACATACTTGCTGAGAATTCTCGCGCTGACGGTCGGGTCTTCCTTGTGGACCGCCAGAGCATTCGCACCTTCCAGTTTTCCGGCGAGCTTTTCAAACGGGGTGTCCTTAAACGCAAGGTTCATCATCGTATTCTTGTAGACCTTGTAATGGACGCCCGCCTCACGCAGTTCCTTCCGCATCGCGGTATCCTGTTCGACCGTAAGGCCGAGATACTTGACGAGAAGAACAGACTGCGCATCCTTGATCTGTTCGCTGATCTCCTGAACGACCGGTGCTTTCAGTTCCACTTTTGCCATTGAATCGTGTTTCCTCCTTCTTCCGTTTTTCTTTCGAATCCAAAAGAAAAGCTCCCGCACATGGTACGAGAGCCTGGAAAATCATTTTCATGAATCTCCTCGGCAGGCGGTCTCCCATTATACCTTGCGGCACCTGCTGTCTTCGGACCATATATGGACATGCCTTGCGGCAGATCCTTCGCTATATTAGCATGCGTTTTCTTACCGTGTCAACCCCCGTTTCACCGGGGCGCCCGCCAGAGGGCGCGGCCGGATCGGGGATATGCGCGGTCTTAAGCCGTCTGCTTCTTACGCAAGCTTGCCCGGGTTGACCTTGACGCCGGGGCCCATCGTCGAAGAAAGGGTCACCGAACGGAGGTACTGTCCCTTCAGGGACGACGGACGGGCCTTGAGGAGCGCCGCCACCAGCGCGCTGAAGTTCTCGTTCAGCTGCTCTTCCGTGAAGGAAGCCTTGCCGATCGGGCAGTGGATGATGTTGCTCTTGTCGAGACGGTACTCGATCTTACCGGCTTTGATCTCTTTGATCGCAGAGGTAACATCCATCGTGACCGTGCCGGCCTTCGGGTTCGGCATAAGGCCTTTCGGACCGAGGATACGGCCGAGGCGGCCGACAACGCCCATCATGTCCGGCGTCGCGACGACCACGTCGTACTCGAACCAGTTTTCGTGCTGGATCTTCGGGATCAGTTCTTCCGCGCCGACGAAATCGGCACCGGCGGCCTTCGCTTCTTCCGCCTTCGCGCCGCGCGCGAAAACGAGAACGCGGACGGATTTGCCCGTTCCGTTCGGCAGAACGACGGCGCCGCGGACCTGCTGCTCGGCATGACGGCCGTCACAGCCGGTGCGGAAGTGCGCTTCGATCGTCTCGTCAAACTTAGCCTTCGCGGTCTTCTTGACGATGCCGATCGCGGCATCCGGATCGTACAGCTCCAGGCGATTGTATTCTTTAGCGGATTCCAGATATTTCTTTCCGTGTTTCATGTCATTTTCCTCCTTGTGGTACTAATGAGCCCTCATTCTTACGGAGCTCTTCCACGTATGTTCCAATCTTACGCTTCCTCTACCGTGACGCCCATGCTGCGTGCCGTGCCTGCGATAATGCTCATCGCCGCTTCGATCGATCCGGCGTTGAGATCGGGCATCTTCTGCTCGGCGATCTCGCGGAGCTGCGCGCGGGTAAGCTTACCGACCTTGGTCTTGTTCGGTGCGCCCGAACCGGACTTCAGGCCGAGGGCCTTCTTGATGAGGACCGCTGCCGGCGGGGTCTTGGTAATGAAGGTAAAGCTGCGGTCCGCATAGACCGTAATGACAACCGGAATGATCAGATCGCCCTTGTCTGCCGTCGCGGCGTTGAATTTCTTCGTGAATTCAACGATGTTCACGCCGTGCTGACCCAGTGCCGGTCCGACCGGCGGAGCCGGAGTCGCCTTGCCTGCCGGGATCTGCAGTTTGATATATGCTGTAACTTTCTTTGCCATAGGGCACCTCCTTGTGGTACATTCGGGCATTCGCCCTTCCACTCATTTACTTTTTCTTGACTTCCAGGAAGCTGATCTCGACCGGCGTCTCTCTTCCGAAGAGTTCCACCTTGATGGTCACGGTCTGCTTCTGCGGATTGACTGCGGAAACGACGCCGTCCGTGCCTTCCCAGGCGCCGGCGATAACGACGATCATATCGCCCGGCTCGTATTCCACCATGATCTTCGGCTTCGGACGAACGGCTTCCGCGCCCTGTTCGCCGATCCCGAGCGGGATCATTTCCTCTTCGGAAAGCGGCACAGGCTTGGATCCCGGTCCGACAAAACCGGTCACGCCGCGGGTGTTGCGGACGACGTACCAGGTATCGTCGTTCATGATCATGTTGATCAGAACGTAACCCGGAAACATCTTTTTCATCGTCTGTTTCTGTACGCCGTTCTTGACCTCGACGACTTCCTGCATCGGGACCCGGACCTCGAGGATCTGCTCTTCCAGATGCCGGTTCTCAATGGCCTTGTCGATATTCGTCTTGACCTTTTTCTCATACCCGGAGTAGGTATGAACCACGTACCATTTCGCTTCGTCCATACTGCCCCTTCCGCTTACCCGATGAGGAGCTTGAAGATCTGGAGCGCGGCGCTGTCCACGACGGAAATGATGATCCCGAGGACAACGGAGATCACGACGACGAGGCCCGTCTTGCGGACGACTTCATCGCGGCCCGGCCAGTTGATCTTCCGGAACTCCGCACGGACTCCCGAAAAGAACGCGGCGATGCGCGATTCCTTCTTTTCGGCCTTCTTAGCTTCTTTTTCTGCCATAACGCACCTCTTACTTCGTCTCTTTATGAGTCGTGTGCTTCTTGCAGAAACGGCAGTACTTGCTGATCTCCATCCTCTCCGGATGTTCCTTCTTGTTCTTTGTTGTGTTGTAGTTGCGCTGCTTGCACTCAGTACATTCCAACGTTATCCTTGTACGCACGGCTATTCACCTCCAATGATAAGTCTGACGCCGCCCGTCCTGTGCAGGGGACAGGCTGACGCGCGGTCTTACGCCTTCCTTTTTCCGGTTTCCGGGCCAAAAGAAGTGCAAAAAAAAAGACCGCGTTTCAAGTCACGGTGAAAATATAGCACAGCGGTCAAGTGCGCGTCAAGCGGTTTCTTACGCATATCAGCGCTTTTTCGGCTTTTTTTCATTTTTCGCGGACGGCAGGGCGCTTCTTCCGTTCTGCGCGTACGGAAGAACGGAAAGATCCGGGGTCTTCGGCTTTTCGATCCGAAGGCCGGTCACCTTTTTCCGCGGCGCTTCTTCCTCCTTCCGGCATTCGTCGAAATAGCATTCCCCGTTTTTGTCCGCGTACATGCATTCCTGCTTCTTCCGGAAGCAGAAGGAAAGCCCGTCGTCTTCTTTTACAAATGCTCTGCTCATTGCCGTTATCTCCTGCCGTTTGGCCCGGGAACGCGGTGTCCCGCTCCCCTACGCGTCTTTCCCTTCCGCGATCACGAATGCCGTCGCCAGGTCCGCTTCCGTCGTTACCGAAAGATGCAGCTTAGCAGCGCCGGCCTTCCGGAGGATCTCTCCCAGCGGTCCTTCTTCATATATATAAGGAAAGCCGTTTTCCCCGTGCCGGGTCTCGACGATCCTGAGATCGAAATTCTTTTCCGGCAGAAGATGCGCGACCGCCTTGAAGACCGCTTCCTTCGCCGCGAACCGCGCGGCGAAATACGCGGCGCGGCGCAGCCCTTCCGGCGCGGCGGCGCGCTCGTTCTCCGTAAACACGCGCATCTCAAACGGAGAAGGCTCCCCTTTTCCAAGAGCCTTCTCCATACGCTTTATATCCACTGTGTCGATGCCGATTCCGAGTATCATTTCCGTACTGTTTTATTTCGCCGTCTTCAGCGCCGGCTCCTCCTGCCCGCCTTCCACGGCCGGAAGAAGCCCCTGCTTGCGAAGCGCCGGATAAAGAGCCATCTATACGATCACCGAAAGGATCGTGCTCGTTACCGCGTTGATCCCGGTCGACAGGATGTTCCAGCGAAGCGCCACTTCCGCCGCCGGTTTTCCGATGATCAGGATCTTATAGTAATAGCCGATCAGCGGATCGAAAATAAGGTTGAACAGAAGCCCGGCCGCCGCCGCGATGATGGTGAAGCGCAGGATGTGCTTCCTGTCCGCGGAGTGGTGGATCTTCCCGATCCTGTGCGCCACAAGGCCCGTCACAAGGCCGATGCACAGCTTCAGGATAAACGTCTTCGGCGCGTAGACCACATAGACCGGATCGAGCAGGTCGCCGATCGTCATGCCGATCGATCCCGCAAGGCCGCCCAAAGGACCGCCGATCACGAGCGCCGCGATCACGACGATCGCATTGCCGAAATGGATCGACGTCGCGTCGCCGCCCGGCAGCGGGATCTTGATCTGCAGGAACGTGAACACAACATAGGACAGCGCCGCAAAAAGCGCGACCAGTGCGATCTTATAGGCTTTTTCATTTTTCATCATCGGGTACCTCCTTCCGGGGCCTCTGCCCCCCGTCTCCTTCGATACCCGGTAGTATATGCTTATTCTGATACTATGAAAATACCCAATTTATTATATTTTTATATGACCAGTTTGTGTCATGGCATGGCCGTCCCGGCCAACGGACCCTTTCTATGCGGCAAAACGGGTATCCGGTAGTCTTTTCAGCGCGGCGATACCAGCGTTCCGAGAAAACCCATCAGGCACGCGGGTGTGTTTCTCAGGATCTCCAGCGCGATCTGCCGGTCAGATCCGCCATATCCCGCTTCATCCGGATGCGGCGGCAGCGGCATCCGCAGGCCCGCCCAAAGACCTTTGAGATATTCCTTTCCGAAGCCTTTCGCCGTAAAGTACAGGATCTTGGTCAGGAACCCTGCCGCAAGCAGCGGTGAAAAGAGGATCCGGCAGGTGAGTGGCATGTTCTTCCGCAAAAGATAGACGTTGTTGCGGGAGGAATGCCGCACTTTGAACGTATTGACCCGCGAGCCGGACGTTCCGCTTCCCGCGTGCAGGACGTTTGCGGACGGAACGAAATAATTCCGCCACCCCGCGCGTTTTGCCCGCCAGCCGAGATCCACGTCTTCGAGATACGCGAAATAAGCCGGATCCAGTCCGCCCATTTTCCTCATCACGTCCGCGCGGTAGATCGCCGCGCCGGCGCAGGCGCTGAAGACCGTTTCTTCCCTGTTGTATTTTCCCGCCGGGCCGAGCGTTCCGCGCTCATAGGCCCAGCCAAGCGCGCAGTAGAGGTCGCCCGCATCGTCGAGGATCTTCGGATCATCCATTCTCCGAAGGCGCGCCTGCGCGGAAAACGCATCGGGATGGCGCTCCATCGCGGACACCAGCTCGCGGACGAAATGCTTCCCGACGACCGTATCGTTATTGAGAAGGATCACATATTCCGCGTCCTCCGCCTTCGCAAGACCGGCGTTTACCGCCCCGGTAAAACCGGTATTCTCCGGCATGCGCAGGACCTTTACCCCGGGAAACGCTTCCGCGGTCTTATCGCTTCCGTCCGCGGAAGCATTGTCGACGACCCATACGTCCACGCCGTCCCCGCACTGCGGCATCAGGGACGAAAGGCAGGGACCGATGAAGGCCGCGCCGTTATAATTGGGGACGATGACGGTGATCCTGCTCATGAATGCTTTTCCTTCCGCGCCTTCCGGCATCCTTTGTCATTACAGTTTTTTCCAGATCCTTGCCTCATACGGGCAGAGCGCCGCAAGATCGAGCTTTCCGGCTTCTTCCTCCGCGATCCGGCGGCCGTTCGCGAAGACAAGCTCATACCCTTTTCCCGTAAAGGCCGCCCGCTTCGGCTTCCGGTCGAGGCTGCACTCGATCACGAATTCCTCGGCCGCGTTCTTCCTGCAGTATACAAACCGCCCCTTCCGCCGGTCCATGACCTTGAAATCCCCGTAGATCAGCGCTTTGTGCGCGCGGCGGAGCGCGATGAGCTGCCGGTACATCTCCGTGATGCGCCCGTCGGCCGACTGTACAAGGTGCGGCGGCGTCTCTTCCGGGAAATCATGCCACGGCAGAAGGATGCGCGCGTGCTCTCTCGTGCCGGTACGGATCATGGCCATAGCCTCGTCCGGCGTCTTGCCGCGTTCTTCGGTAAGCTCCCGATAGAAACCCTTCGCCTCGACGTCGGTGATCTCGTCCATCGAACGGAAATCGTAGTTCACGAGTCCCATTTCATCGCCCTGGAAAACGAAGGGCGTGCCGCGCAGCGTCATCTGCATGACCGCAAGCAGCGACTCGACGGCGGGCCTGTACGCCGGATCCCGATCCACCTTGCTCACCATCCGCGGGTTGTCGTGATTATTGTAAAAGAGCGACATCCAGCAGTTCGAGCCGTAGTTTTCCATCCAGTCGGTAATATATTCCCGGTAATAATTGAGGTCGTACCGGTAATCGTCATAACGGACGTGTCCGGGCGTCTCCAGCTGGTCGAATGAAAAGATCATGTCCAGTTCGCCCCGCTCTTCGCCGGTGAGGAGCTTTGCCAGTTCCATGCCGACCCCCGGCGTCTCGCCGACAGAAAACGCGCCGTGTTTCGCAAACGAGCGCTCATGCAGCTCGTGCAGGTATTCGTTGAGGTGCGGGCCGTAGAAATAATGCTCGACGCCGTTGAAATTCATGAGCGCGCCGATCGCGGGATCGCCGTCCGGCAGGCCTTCTTCTTTCGAAATATAGTTGATGACGTCCATCCGGAAGCCGTCGACGCCCTTTTCGAACCACCAGTTCACCATATCGGCAACGTCGGCGCGCACGTCCGGATTGTCCCAGTTGAGGTCCATCTGCTTCTTTGAAAACAGATGCAGCGCGTAAACGTCCTGCTCCGGATAATAGTTCCAGGCGGAGCCGGCAAAGAACGAATTCCAGTTGTTGGGCGGCGTTTTTCCTCCGTTTCCGGGGCGGAAGAAATAATAATCGCGGTATTTCGATCCCGGATCGGCCAGCGCCTTCCGGAACCATTCATGCTCGTCCGACGTATGATTCACGACAAGGTCCATGATGAGGCGCATCCCCCGCGCATGGACACCCGCAAGCAGCTCGTCGAACTCCTCCATCGTGCCGAAGTCGGGATTGATCGCGTGATAATCGCGGATGTCGTATCCGTTGTCGTCCATCGGGGAGTCATAGATGGGCGAGAGCCAGAGCGCGTCGACGCCGAGGTCCTTTAAATAATCCAGTCTGGAAATGATCCCCTGAAGATCGCCGATCCCATCGCCGTTGCCGTCGCAGAAGCTGCGGGGATAAATCTGATAAAAGACCGCTTCCTTCCACCAGGCCGGCTGATATGTGCCGCTTCCTTTGCCCGGCACTTCCTTTTCGGAGTTGACGAGGTGCAGGAACGTCGGAAGGAAATCCTTCGACAGCTTTCCGCCCATAAGCTTCGGAATGATCGAAAGCGGCAGATTCGCGACGATGGGGTTCGTAACGACGGACCGGCTGATGCCCGTCTGCAGAA
>JAFOIS010000015.1 GCA_017420605.1 Lachnospiraceae bacterium
CACCAAGGAAACCGACATCGATCTCACCCTGAACCTCGACGGTTCGGGAAAATGCCAGTGCGAGACGGGCATCGGGTTCTTTGATCATATGATCGACGGCTTCTCACGCCACGGTCTCTTCGACGTCACGCTGAAAGCGAAGGGCGATCTCTATGTCGATTCGCACCACACGATCGAATATACCGGCATCGTGCTCGGTACCGCGATCGCGCAGGCAATCGGCGACAAAAAAGGCATCCACCGGTATGGCAGCTGCATGCTCCCGATGGACGACGCGCTGATCCTGTGCGCGATCGACCTGTCCGGACGTCCGTATTTTGCATACGATGCAGAGTTTTCCGCGCCCATGGTCGGCGATATGCAGACGGAAATGGTCCACGACTTCTTCTACGCGATCTCCTATTCCGCAGCCATGAATCTGCACATCAAGCACATGAGCGGTTTTAACTGCCACCACCTGATCGAGGGTGGATTCAAGGCCTTCGCAAGGGCGCTCGATATGGCGACTTCCTTTGATCCGCGTATCGAAGGCGTCGTGATGTCAACAAAAGGAAGCCTTTGAGCTTCCTTTCAGCGTTTGTTTTTTCCGGGCTCCGTTTCGCGGAGCCCGTTTTTTTCCCATTTCTGCTTCTGAGCCATCATTTTCTTTCCTTTTCTGTATCCCGCTCCTGCAGTCTGCTAAGATAGATGCAGTAACCGGCCGCGACGATGGCCGTTATACCGATATAGATCCAGTCCGCCGTCTCTTTGTCCGCTCCGTACAGCGAAAACACGTCGATCATGGCATGTGCGATGATGCAAGGAAGGAGGCTCCCGCTCCTGAAAACCGCCATTGTCAGCAGGAATCCCCAGGCGATCGCGAAAATGATCTGCGCAAACGTCTCGGGCGTTGCCTGTCCGGCGAAAAGATTGACGATATGTCCGAGGCCGAATGTGATCGCCGTAACCGTGACCGCGACGGCAGCCCTGTCTTCGGACAGCATCGCCCGAAATAGGAAGCCCCGGAACAGCATTTCCTCGACATAGCCCACAAGGAGCATGCTCAGCGTGGCGCAGACGAGCGCTCCTCCCCGGAAGGAAAGGGCGAAGCCGTCCCAGAGATTTCCGGTCGCGAGGATCCAGATCGGAATGAAAAAGAGATACCTCTTCATATTCTCCGGCCATCCCGTAAGGCCGTACTTTTCTCCGAGGTGATTGACCTTTACGAACGCGGTGATCCCGGCCGCAAAAGCAGCCAGAACAAGCAGCATCACGACGCTTTCATACCCGAACTGCCCTTTCACCGGCGTCATCACAACGCAGTAGAGAACGATCCACAGGACCGCAAAGAGGATCTCCTTCTTTTCATACAGTTTACGCATGCTCTTTTCCTTTCCGGGACGCGGTCATTCCGTAGAAGACGCTCTCCAGCATTTTTCTGCTCTGCCCTTCCGAGTATGTCATCGCGTTATTGGCGAGAAGACTCGCAAGACCGTGCGCCGCGCAGAAGAATGTGAGGAACATCTCCCTCGCTTCCTCCTCGCCGCAGCCTATTCCCTTCGCCATCACGCCGAGAACGTCGGAAAGGCCCGGATTGCGCATGAGTGTTTCCACATCCATTCCCCCGAATTTGTCCGTCTGAAACAGGAATCTGAAGAGATTCCGCTCCTCGTGTCCGAACCGGACATAGTTCATCCCCAGCGCAAGCATCGGATCCTCATCCGTATCCTTCGGCATAATGAAGGCGGTGTGATATCCGTCGGCGATCCCGTAGGCGGCTTCGCGGATCTCATCCATGGTTTTATAACTGTACAGCACAGGCTGTGTCGAGCAGCCAAGATGCTCCGCGACCGTTCTGGCGTTCAGGTTTTCGTGCCCCTTTGTCCGGATGACCTCAAAGGAAGCTTCCGCGACCATTTCCTTCGTTACTTTCACTTTCGGCGGCATAACTGCTCCTTTATATAACATTTGTTATATAATTATTATTATACATTATAGACCGGTCCTGTCAAGCTTTTTCGCGGCGAAAAAAGCATGCTCCGAAGAACATGCTTTTTCGAAAACCGATGATAATGGCCGAAAACTTCCGGCTTTTCTTTATCCCTTGATCGCGCCGGCGATGAAACTCTCCTGGATCTTCCGGCTCAGGAAGATATACACGAAGAGCGTCGGGAACGTCGCCATGACGAGCGCCGCGCCGATCGGGCCCCAGTTCGTCGTGTACTGGCCGGACAGACCCTGTACGCCGACCGGGAGGGTCTTGAGGTCGTTCTTGCTGATGAAGATATTGGCGAACATCAGCTCGTTCCAGCACTGCAGGAAGGTGTAGATGCCGACTGTCGCGACCGCCGGTTTCATCAGCGGGACGATGATCTTAAAGAAGATTCCCCAGATGTTGCAGCCGTCGATACAGGCCGACTCGTCCAGCTCGCGCGGGATCTCGTTCATGAACCCCGTGCAGACCAGGATCGCCATGGAGAGCGAGAATGCCGCATAGGGAATGATCAGCGCCCAGTAGGTGTTGAGCATATTCAGGCGGGACAGGGTCACATAAACCGGTACGACCGACGCGTGGATCGGGATCGTAAGCCCCAGCATGAAGAACTTATTCATCGTCTTGCGCTGTTTCCAGATCATGCGCGTCAGCGCGAACGTCGCCATCAGCGCCACCGCGAGCGTGATCAGGATCGTCGCGACCGCCACGATCGTGCTGTTGAGGAAATACCTCCACATCTTGCCCGTATTCATGGCGCTCGTATAGTTCGACCACAGCCAGTGCTGCGGCAGGCCCACCACGTTCTTGCCGAAGATCTCTTCATTGTTCTTCAGCGAGAACGTGAACATCCAGTAGACCGGGAAGAGGTTGATGAACATCCAGAGCACAAGGCCGATGTAAATGATGACCTGCGCCGTCTTTCCGGTGTTCCTGACCGCATTTGCTCTCGTATCATGTTTGCTCATGCCGTCAGCCCTCCTCTCTGAAAATGGCGCTGATCAGCAGCGCGAAGGCGAAGCAGAGGACGATCAGCATCACGGCGATCGTACTGCCCATACCGTAGCGGTTCCGGAGGAACAGCATGCTGATCATCAGCGTGCTCGGCACTTCCGTGGCGTGCAAGGGGCCGCCGTTCGTCAGAACGTAGATCAGGTCGAAGGATTTGAGCGAGCCGGTGACCGCGAAGATCACACTGATCCGCAGGATCGGCTTGATATACGGCAGGACGATGTAGCGGTTTACCTTGCCGTCGCTCGCGCCGTCCAGCATGGCCGCTTCCCGAAGCTCCGCCGGTATGCTCTTTACGCCGGCGTAAAGAAGCAGCATGTGATACCCGACGTACTGCCAGAGGATCGGTACGAACGCCGCTCCCAGCGCCGTCTCCTTTTTCCCGAGCCAGATCCTCGTCAGGTTCTCCAGGCCGATGCTGCGCAGGAAGACGTTCAGGATACCGTAATCCGGGTTGTAGATCTTGAGCCACAGCTGGCCGATGACGACGGTGGAGATCAGGACCGGCATGAAATAGACCGAAAGGAAAGCTCTCTCTCCCTTGATCTTTTTGCCCAGCGTAAGCGCGAGCCCCAATGCCAGCGGCAGCTGCAGGAATACGGAAAGCGCCGCAAGGAGCAGCGAGTTTCCGAGCGCCTTCATGAAATTGATCGAATCGCTCGTAAACAGCTCTTTGTAGTTGGACAGTCCTAAAAACGTCTTCTGTGCACCGAAGCCGCTCCAGTCAAAAAGGCTGTAGTAGAACGATGCGCCGATCGGCGCGATGAGCACCCCGCAGAAGAGGAGCAGCGCCGGCAGCAGGAAAATTATCAGATGCAGCTTATTGCTGTAAACCTTTTTCATTGCCGGATCCTTCTTGGGAAAGGCGGCCTCACCGTTTGCACTATGCCGGGGAAGCCGCCTGTTTCAAACTATCGGGTCGGCGCAGCGGCTTTACGCCGCGTACGCCTTAAGCCTTATGGGTCCTACTTACTGGAGATCCTTCGCGAGGCCTGCAACAAAGCCCGCACCGTCGATCTCGCCGCCGTAGACCTTCGATACATAATCGAGGTAGATGTTGGCCGGGTCACCGCTCATCGCGTTGTCGCCGAACAGGACCATGCCTTCGGAGTTCTTCACCATTTCCGCAACAGCGGCGACCAGCGGCTTGACGTCCTTCGTGTCATAATCCGGCGTCCATGCGGGCAGACCGGAGCCGGCAAGATAACCGTAGTGGCAGATATCACGGCCGAGTTCGAACGCGGCCTGGGCAGCGAGCTCTTTGTTCTTGGAGTGCGAAGATACCGCAAGGGCGTCGTTCGGGCCGCCGATGACCTGACCGTAAGTAGCCCTGGAAGCATCCATGACCGGGAACAGCGCGACCTGGAAGTAGTCGCCCGCGTCGTTGACTTCGCCGCAGTTCCACGAACCGTTCTGATAGAAGGCCGTGCCGCCGGAGATGAATTTCGCCTTGACTTCGTCATTGCCGAGCCCCGCGCCGGCCGGATCGAAGTAACCCTTGTTGATCATTTCCTGGAAAACAGCGACCGAATCCTCGATGCCCTTCTCATTCCAGGTCGCACGGCCCGCGAAGATCTCGTTCATCTGTTCGTAGCCGATGGTCTTCTCAATGATCGGTTCCAGATACTCGGTCACGCACCAGGTCTCTTTGCCGGCGCAGCCGAACGGGATGATGCCGGCAGCGACAAGCGCGTCACAGCAGGCGGTAAGGTCTTCATAGGTCTCCGGAACGTGATCCCAGCCGACCTGGCCGAGGAGATTCATGTTCGCGAACAGGGTGACGATGTTCATGGTCAGCGGAACCGCATAGTGCTTTCCGTCATACGTGGAGTTCTGCAGCATGACTTCCGGAAGCTGGGAAGCGTACGGCTTGTAGTACTCGTCGAGGCAGAGCGCCGCGTCAGCAGCAGCGAAGTCGCCGAGGAAGGCGCCGGACCAGGTGAAGAAGATGTCCGGAAGGCTGTCGGGATCGCTCATCGCCGCTTTCAGCTTCGGCTTGTAGGATTCGTTTTCGAATGCGGACCATTCGATCTCGATGTCCGGGTGCTTTTCCTGGTAAGCCTTGATGGCCTGTTCATAGGCCGGACGGTTGGCGTCGCTTTCGGTCGCGATGCACCACAGGGTCAGTTTGGTCTTTTCGGGTGCCTTCTGGCCGCCGCAGGCAGCGAGGCCGAGTGCCATGCTGAGTACGAGCATGATGGCAAGAATCTTTTTCATAGTGTTCCTCCTTTTGGTGGTTGGTTATGTTTTCGTTTTTATCCGATCGTTACAGAAAATGCTTTCTGTCCCGTCAGTTTCTCTGTTGTTGGATCCGGGCCGCCGAAGCCTGCGAAAAGGGTCCATCTCCCGCTTCCCGGGATCCGTTTCCCGTTTTCCTTCACTACGGTGAACGCCGCTTTATCGATCGGAAGCGCGTATTCCTTCTCTTCTCCCGCCTTAAGGCGGATCCTTTGGAAGCCGCACAGTACCGGGTTGGGCGGCGCCATGGCCGATCCTTCGTCGTGCATGTAAAGCTCGATCACTTCCCCGCAGTCCGCGGCGCCTTCGTTCCGCACCGTGACATAGGCGCTGTCCCGGTCCGCACGGAGCGATACGATCCTGCATTTCCCGTAGGTGAGTCCGTATCCGAAGGGATAGAGCGGCTTCCCTTCATAGTACCGGTAAGTCCGGTTCCGCATCGAATAGTCGGTAAAGCCCGGCATCTCCGCAAGCGCGCTGTTCCGGTAGAAGGTCACCGGAAGCTTGCCGGACGGGGATTCTTTTCCGAAGAGAAGTTCCGCGGCGGCCTTTCCGCCGGCTTCTCCCGGATACCAGGCAAGCAGTAC
>JAFOIS010000145.1 GCA_017420605.1 Lachnospiraceae bacterium
AGAAGCGCGGGCGGCAGTGGGCCGACATTTCCTTTGAGGAAGCGCGCAGAAGGCCGTATTTTTACATCGCGCTCCTTGCGGTGTTCCTGACGAGCATGATGCTGCAGAGCATCACCGGCGTCGCGCCGGCGCATCTTCGGGACACGGGATTTGAGCCGTCGTTCGTCGCGGCCGCCATGAGCATCAATATGCTGGCGCTGACGGCGGCCAAGCTGTTTACCGGCTGGGCCTACGACCGGCGGGGACTCCGGTTCGTCCTTCTTTTCTGCCAGAGCTGCGCCGTTGCGGCAGTGCTTCTTCTGATCTTTGTAAAACCGGCGTCCGGCGGCAGGGTGATGACGTATGCCTATGCGGTCGCCGCCTCCTTCGCGCTGCCGATGGAGACCGTCATGCTGCCGATCATTGCAGGGGACCTCTTCGGCGACCGTTCCTATGCGAAGATCATGGGCATCGTGGTATCCGTCAATACCGCGGGATACGCGGTCGGCACGCCGCTCACGAACTGGGTCTTTGACCGGACCGGGTCCTACGTCCCGATGTTCTGGGCATTTGCGGGGATCATCCTTGCGTCGGCGGTCCTTTACCATGCCGCGCTCGGCATGGCGCACAGCGCGCCGGAATTTCCGAAAGAGGACGGCTGATCAGCCGTCTTTTTTTACGACAAGGAAGAGATAGCAGATAAAGGAGAAGAGGAAAGCGAAGAACCAGCCGACCGGCCAGCCAAGGTATACGAGGCGTATGTCATGGGAGATGCGCATGGCGATCGCCAGATAGATCTGCCGGCAGACGATAAGGCCCGTGGTCGCCGTGACCATCGCGTAAAGCGAATGACCGAAGCCGCGGAGCGTATTGGAAAGGATCTGCATCAGCACCTGGAATCCGTAGAGCGGGATGAGGATCCTGACCATCGTGATGCCGAAGGTGATCGCGCCCGCGTCCGGCGTGAAAAGACGCGCGACCGGCTCCGCGAAGAAATAGACCGGGATGCCGATCACGATGAGAAGCCCGAAGTTGAGAAGCAGCGACAGGCGGAGCCCCTTGCGGGCTCTTTCTTTTTTGCCGGCGCCCATGCACTGCCCGGCGAAGGTGGTCATGGCCTGGCCGAACGAGACGGCCACGAGCCCGACGTAGGCGTCGATCTTTTTGCCGATGCCGGTCCCGGCCATGGCGGCCGTACCGAAGCCGTTGACGTACCGCTGCACGAAGAGGTTCGAGAACGCGATAAGGCCCGTCTGGATGGCGGACGGGATCCCGAGCACGACGATGTCCCTAAGATACGCGGCGTCGATCGTAAGATCCTTCGGGACCAGACGGTAGACGTCGGTGGTGCGGAGCATTTTCACGGCCACGATGGCGACGGACAGAGCCTGCGAAAGGATGGTCGCGAGCGCGGCGCCCGCGACGCCCATCGGGATCGCGACGATGAAAAGGAAATCAAGGACGACGTTGAGGAGGCTCGAGGCCACCAGGACGTTGAACGGCGTACGGGAGTCGCCGACCGAACGCAGTACCGCGGCCCCGACGTTATAGAGCGAGGTGAAGAGGATGCCGATAAGATACAGGCGGAGATAAAGCAGCGCTTCCCCGAAGACGTCCTCCGTACAGCGGACCAGCCGAAGGAGGGCGGGGGAGAAGACGATGCCGACGGTCATCATGAAGAGACCGAGCTGGATCGCGAAGGTAAGCGCCGTATGGATCGACCGGTGGAGGTCATTTTCTTTTTTCGCCCCGAAATAGCGGGCGAAGACGACGCCGGCGCCGGCGGCAAGGCCTGTGAAAAAGCCGGTGAGCAGGCGGGCGATATCGGCGCAGGTCGTGATGGCGGCAAGCGCGGTCACGCCGACGAAGTTGCCGGCGATGATGCTGTCCACGCTGTTGTACAGGTTCTGAAAGACCTGTCCGAGCATGAGCGGAAGCGCAAAGGAGATCAGCTCCGGAAGGATCGGGCCTTCCGTAAGGTCTACGCTCGTATGTTTTGCGCTGTGGGTGTATCCGTTCATGATCGTGTACCGTCACTTATGCAGGCTGTTTTTCGGAAACGACGGCACGGACAGGGCCGGCGTACAAGACCATTATACGCCGGATCGGGGATGCCGCAAGACAAAAGCGCTACGAAACATCTGGCGAAACAGGCCGGCGGAAAGCGGCCTTTTTTGACGCCGTGCCGGGAGTATGGTAGCATGATGGCAGGCAGACGGTGCGGGCCGCGGAAAACGAAAAAGGCTGTAAGATATCCCGGCAGACCCGGTTCTATATAGTGAAGTACTTCGAAAAGGGACGGAGACGCGGGCATGTGCGTCGCGATCGTGTTCCGGAGAAAATGGGCATGGCCATGCAGGACAAAGAGATCATAGGGTTATATTTTGCGCGCGATGAGCGGGCGATCGAGGAGACCGGTAAAAAATACGGCCGTTATCTCTATACGGTCGCGAACAACATCCTCGGCGTGCATGAGGATTCGGAGGAGTGCGTAAGCGATACGTACCTTAGGACGTGGAACACGATTCCGCCGACGGTGCCGGACGTTCTGCGCCTGTTTCTCGCGAAGATCGCGCGGAGGCTGGCGATCAACCGGTACGAAAAGAACGCGGCGAAAAAACGCGGCGGCGGGGAGACGCCGGCGATCATAGAGGAACTGGAGGAGATCGTCGCGGGTTCTTCCGACCCCGAGGCGGAAGTGATGAGAGGCGAGCTTAGCGCAGCCGTCGATACGTTCCTTCGGACGCTCCCGGAACGCGAGGCGGGCATTTTCCTTCGGCGGTATTTCTACGCGGAGCCGGTCTCGGAGATCGCGAAGGACTGGGACCTTACGGTCAGCAATACGTCGGTGATCCTGCACCGGGTACGGGGGAAACTGCGCAGCGTACTGGAGAAAGAAGGGTATCTTGCATGAGAGCGGAAGAACTGTTTGAAGCGATCGGCGATGTCGGCGACGATCTTCTGGAAAAAAGCGAAAAAATAAAAGACGGTGCGGACAGTGTTCCGCAGCAGGCAGGATCCGCGGACGGAAAGGGAGCCGGAAAGAAAACGAAGATCCTGTGGATGAGGATCCTGCCGAAAGCGGCCGCGGTCGCGGCGGCCGCCGCAGCGCTCTTCCTTGTCATTTCCGTGGGAAGGATGTTCTTCTCCCGGGCAGGGAGTGCCGCTCCCGCCGAGGCCGAATCGCAGGCCGCGATGGCACAGGGAGAGATGAAGGACGCGGATGAGGCAATGGCAGAGGAAGCCGCAGCGGAAGAAGCAGGCGCGGCGGGCGCCATGGAAGCGCCGGCGGAAGCGGCAGCGGAGAGCGAAGAAGTGCATGGCGCAGATAACGGATCCGGCGGCAGCATGGGATTCGCGAAAGCGTGCGCGGAGGAGATCCTTGCCGGCGGGAAGGAAAACAGCGTCATTTCCCCGCTCAACCTCTATCTTGCGTGCGCCATGCTGGCGGAGGCGACGGACGGTACGACGCGGCAGGAGATTCTCTCTGCGCTCGGCGTTTCGGATATCACGGAACTTCGCGCATATGCCAAGGCGCTTTCCGATAAATCGACTTACAGCGTTGAAGGCGGCAAGAGCCTTGCCTGCGCTTCGATCTGGATGAATGAGGGCAGATCCTATGAAGAGGATGCCCTGCTTGCGCTGGGAGAGTATTACGGCGCGGAAGGCTATACCGGGGAAATGGGGTCGGACGCGCTCAATCAGGCGCTGCAGACCTGGATCGATGAAAAGACGGAGGGGCTTCTGTCCGACTCCTTAAAAGGGATCTCGCTGGATGCGAATACCGTCATGGCGCTCGTTGCGACGCTGTATTACAAGGCGGCCTGGGAGCAGGTCTTCCCGCAGGCGTTCACTGCAGAGGAAGAATTCCATGGACAGGACGGGAATATCACGGTGCCGATGATGCACGGACTGATCGCCGACGTGCCGTTCTACGAAACGGACACTTATACGGCGGCCTATCTTCCGCTTCTTGATGGAAAGAGAATGTGGTTCTTCCTGCCGAAGGAGGGGGGATCGGCGGACGCGCTGCTTTCGGACGCGGACGTCTATGAAACGATCGCGGGGCGGAACGAAGAAGAGGCCGTCCGGGC
>JAFOIS010000146.1 GCA_017420605.1 Lachnospiraceae bacterium
AGCGCTTTGACGGAGATCTTATCGCCGATCCTGAGGCCGATGACCTGGGAGCCTTCTTCCAGTTCGAGATCCTGCCAGGCGACGGTCACGATATCGTTCAGGTTTCCGTTCTTAAGGACGACGATAGCCGTCATCAGTTTCGTGACGGACGCCGGATAGATCTGTTCATGCATGCCTTTCGCATAAACAACTTCCCGCTCTTCCACCGAAAAAAGCCCCGCGTGCGCGCCTTTTTCGATGTCGACCCTGTCGGTGCCTACTTCGTTCGGTCCGATGCACAGGTCCTGGGCAAACGCGGCGTCCGCGTAGATCACAGTCTGCGCGGTATCGACGTACCCGATATTCTGTTCGTCATACGGATAGATCATCGGCAGCCTGCTCTCCTTCCACATAACGATCAGCACAACAAGGCCTGCCGTCACGAGGACGGCAAGAATGATCGAGACCGTAAGCTGGATACGCCGCCTCGTTCTCCCGGAGCTCATGCTTTATCCTCCCGTTCCATACGGATCCTTGCCTGCAGCCCCACGTTCAGGACGAACCCCATACCGATGAACAGGCACAGCATGGACGTAAGCCCGTGGCTGACGAAGGGAAGCGGCGTACCGGTATTGGGCAGAAGGCCGCAGGAGACGCCGATATTGATGAAGCTCTGCAGCGAGACGATGCAGGCCATCCCGCTGCATATGACCCTTCCGGCAAGATCTTTTGCCCTCGCTGACATATACAGGCATTCGAACACGACGAGCAGAAGAAGCAGGATGATCCCGCAGCTTCCGACGAAGCCGAGTTCCTCTCCCGCCACGGAGAATATGAAGTCCGTCTCCGATTCGGCGACGAAGTCGCCGTTGTTCGCGGTGATCTCTTCTTTATTGCCGAGTCCCTTGCCGGTCAAGCCGCCGCTGCCGATCGCGATGACGGAGTTCTTCTGCTGCATCGCCTTGCCGGAATACTCGTCGTTGTCCGGCTGCAGGTGCGTCATGATGCGCTCGTACTGGTAATCCTGAAGGATGCCTGAATCCGGCTGCAGGATGATCCCGATCGCCACCGCGGCGATGGGGACCGTGACGAGCAGAATAAGGCCGATCGCCCGGTAACTCAGGCCCGCGGCAAAATACATGACCGCAAAAAGCGCCAGCACCGTCAGCGTATTCTTAAGGTCCGGCTGCAGGAAAATGAGGACGAGCGGCGCCGTGATCAGGATGACCGACTGCACGATCGTACGGAATGAGCTGAGCCGGTTCTCCTCGTTCATGAAATACCGTGCGAAAAACAGGATCAGAATGATCTTGGCAAGCTCCACGGGCTGGAACTTGAAGCTGCCGATCTCGATCCACCGTGTTGCGCCGTTCGTATTCTTGCCGATCGCGAATACCAAAAGAAGAAGTGCCAGATTGCCAGCGTACATCAGCCAGTGAAACTGAAGCACCCAGGAATAATCGATCATGG
This sequence comes from Lachnospiraceae bacterium, assembly GCA_017420605.1. GTDB lineage: Bacteria > Bacillota > Clostridia > Lachnospirales > Lachnospiraceae > Chordicoccus. The sequence goes on from JAFOIS010000146.1 coordinate 1,450, forward strand.
ATACGATAAACATGACGATCATCCCGCCGACAAAGCCGAGAAGCTGTCTTCTTTCATACGGCTGCCACGCGCTGCCTACGAGCAGCACTCCCAACATGCCGAGCGCCGCCAGATAGATCACCAATCTGTAGTTGTAATCCTTTAGCCTGTATTTTCTGATCATAGGTCAATCCTGCTGCGTCATCGAAACGTCGCGCGTCGCGGCACGTCCCGTGATGATGTTCTCCGGCGCGCTGGTCCCGAAATAATACTCCATGATATCCCGCGACATGACGAGCATGTTCGTCGAGGAATAGCCGTTCGGTACGCGGAGCGCCATCGCGATCTCCGGGGATTCGTAAGGCGCATAGCCGATGAAGACGGCGTGCGGCGGTCTGGATTTCGATTCCTGTGCCGTACCGGTCTTGCCGGCCACATTGATCGGGAAATCATTGTACTGCGACTTTGCCGCGATCACGCGCCGCATGCCCTCGTGCAGGGCGTTCCAGGTCGTCTGCGGGACGGTGAGGCGGCTCTGGATCTCCGGCGTATATTCCCGGATGAGATTTCCCTTGCTGTCGACGACGCGGTTGATGAGCGAAAGATCGTAGCTCGTCCCGCCGTTCGCAAGTATCGTGGCGTACCGTGCGAGCTGCGTCGTGGTATAAGCGTGCGTGCCCTGTCCGATGGAGGACTGGATCGCCGATTTATCGGAGATCTGCGGCTCCGCTTCCGGGATCTCGATCCCCGAAGGTTTGTCGAGGTCGAACAGTTTCATATAGTTCTGCAGTTTGGAAAGCGACAGGGAGTCGGACCAGTTGCCTTCCGCGTTGATCCCCATCTGATAGGCGACCGAGCAGAAATACACGTTGCAGGATTCTTCGATCGCGCCGCGCAGATCGAGGTTGCCGTGCCCGTAGACGTTCCAGCAGCGGAGCGGCGTTTCCGTAAGATCGAACACGCCTTCGCAGTCGAACTCCGTATCTTCCCCGATCACGCCTTCCGACAGGCCTGCCGTCGCCGTGATCAGTTTGAAGGTGGATCCGGGCGCCGTCTTGGCCTGGGTCGCCTTGTTGTAGAAAGGCTGCGACAGATCCGCGGCGATCATCCGGTAATAGTCCGTATCCATCGTGTTGGAAAGCCGGTTGTTGTCATATCCCGGATAGGAAACGCACGCAAGGACCTCTCCCGTATTCGGATCCGTGATCACGGCAGAGCCGGAACAGGGATCGAGCGCCAGCATCGCCGGCGTCAGTTCGAGGTTCGTCAGCTTGATCTGCAGAAGTTCGTAGGCCGTCATCTTCTCATCGATGAAGTCCTCATAGCATCCGTCGTCCGTATCGAAGATGCCCTGGTCGTAGCAGATGCGCAGGATATCGTCCCCGGCGATGCGGTCGTCGTACAGCATATACTTGTACAGCATCTTCGTGAAGGCCGGATCTGTCCGGAGCGTTTCCTCGATCACCGTCGCAAGCGCGTCATAGATCTGCGAAGAGTCGATGTACGGCTCGTCGGAAGCGATCTGGGTAACGTCGATCCAGTTCTGCGACGCGGCATAGTTCAGATACTCCTGCATGGAGATGCTCTCGTCACGCTCCCAGGCGAGGTATACCTCGTCGGTCTTGTCTACGGCGGACATGTTGAGGATCTCCTTCTTATCCACGAGAAGGTCCTCGACGATGTAGTGCTCATACTCCTGCATCTCGCGGGACAGGCCGCTGTAGATCACCGGGTTGTCGCCGGTCAGTTCGCGCCGGATCCGGCGGAACGTCTCCTCCTGCTTCTCCGAAAAGGCGCGCGCAAGACGCCGTTCCGTGTCGGAGGCGGTGTCCACGGTAAAATGCGACGTATCGATAATGGAATTGTTGATGAGCGCGTTATAGACCGTGTAGCTCGGAAGCTGGATGTAGGCGGAGTCTTCGATATCGACGTCCATTTCCTTCCCGTCGAAAAGAACGGAAAGCAGAATACCGGCGATACGCTGTTCCAGGATCTTGTAGGTCGCGATCTGGAGATCCTTGTCGATCGTAAGATATACGTCGTTCCCGGCGATCGGGTCGCGCCTCTGATCTTCGTCGATCGCGATGACCTTGCCCACGTTGTTTACGCGGACCGTCTCCTCTCCGCTCGATCCCTGGAGCGTCACCTCCATGACCTTTTCGATGCCCGCCTTGCCCACGATCGAAGATCCGCTGTAGCTGGCGTTGAATTTCTTGTATTCGGCGATGTCTTCCGCTGACGCAAGGCCCGTGTAGCCGATGATCGACGCGAAATAGACCGGATCTTCATAGACCCGCTTCGTATCCTCGGTGATCTCGATGCCCGGCAGCGAATCCTTGTTCTCGGTCAGTTCGGCGACCGCCGTGTCGTTGAGTTCGATCGCGATCGTCGTCCGCACATAACGCTGATAGCTCGTCGTAAAGAGCGCGTACCGGAAGCGGACGATGTCCAGAAGCTCCTGCCTCGTAAGATTGTCCAGCCCGTAGGAAGCCAGCTCCTCGGAGGTGTAATTCGTACGCGGATACTCCGTAACGCAGAACATCTGTGTTCCGAGCAGGTACTTCATCAGCTCCTCCGCAGGCGCTTCCTTCTGCTCGTCGGTCAGCGAATCGATCCGGCTTTCGCCGTAGGCGTCGGCACGGAAACGGTCGAGCGACCATCCCTCGATGTCATAGGCGTATCTGCCGTTCTCGTCGAGTATGATGTGGAACGGATTCGAGAAGGAAAGACCGTTGCGGCGCAGGATCCGCGAGATCGTGAGGCCTTCCTTATTGAGCGACAGTGCCCGGATCCTCTTGGTCTCGTAGTTTCCGTTGTCTTCCACGGTCAGCGAATAGGAAAGCTCGTTGTGCGCCAGCAGCTTGCCGTTCCGGTCGTAGATATTGCCGCGCGTGCTTTTGATCTCGCGCGTGCGCGTCGTCATCTGTTCGAAATTGCTTCGGTATATGTCCCCGCTGACGATCTGGATCTGGTAGAGACGGTGGATCAGGGTGAAAGAAAGGACGGCAAATACGACGCCCAGGATGAACGGACGCCCGGATTTCCATTTTGCGATTTTCTTCAGTCCTTTAGCCATGTCGTGTGTTTTCTGCTCCGTACGGCTTCGTCCAGCCGGTGATGCACAAGATAGATCAGCTTATAGACGATGATGCACACCAGCGCCGTAAGAGCCGCCTTCGGCAGTATGAGCCGGAGAAAATAAGCCGGGATACGGATCCTTCCCCGTGAGAAAAAACCGAGAAAATAAATAATAAAATTGACCGCGAGGCTTCCCGCAAACGATACGAGCACGGGAACGCGGACGTACTGTTCAAAGTAAATGCCGCAGAGGCGTCCGGATATGTAGCCGAGGATCAGATAAAGAAGCGCCGTAAGACCGATCGTCTCGCCGAAAAAGAGATCGAGGAGCAGTCCGGCAAAAAAACCTTCGAGCATGCCAGCCCTCTTTCCGTGCAGAAACCCGCAGGAGACGACAAGGATCAGCAGAAGATCCGGCATGACCGTACCGGTCCGTGACAGGATGCAGGTCTCGGCAAGGTAGGCGATGAACGTTGCGGCCGCCCAGGTCACGGTATGCCTCATTGTCCCTCCTCCGCCGCTTCCTCTTCCGCGCTCTCCTTGACCGCCGTGATCACGAGGACTTCCCTAAGAGACCGGAAATCGGCCGCAGGAATGAGCTTGCCGGACTTCGTCAGGTTATTCGCGTCTTCCGTCAGTTCCGATATATAACCGATCGTAAGACCCGGAAGGAACTTTTCGCTGATACCCGAGGTGATGATACGGTCCCCGATCATCGTGAGCCCGCCTGCGTCCCGGAGTCCGTAAAACAGGATGACGCCGTCGTCCATGTCTATAAGGCTGCCCGTCACCGTGCACAGATCCGCGGTATCGGCGACCATGGCGCTCACGTTGCTCTCATCGTCGATGATCGCCCGGACGGCCGCCCAGTGCGGACCGACCTGATAGACGATCCCGCAGAGCCCGCCGCCGGTCATGACGTTCATATCCACCGCGACGCCGTCTTCGGAGCCTTTGTTGATCTTAAAGCGCTGATACCAGTTGCCCGGTTCCTTAGAGATCACGCGCGCGCCGATCATTTCATAATCCGGATACTCCTGGTCCAGTTCATAGAGTGCCGTAAGACGTTCGAGTTCAAGAAGCTTCTGCGCGTTCTCCGCCCTCTCCGCCTGCAGCGACTCGTTTTCTTCCGTAAGACGGCGCACCTCTTCCGCCAGCGCGGCGTTATCCCGGAAGCCGTCCGCCTTTTCGGTGATGTACGTCCCGATCAGGTTGATACCGTTCTCAAGCGGTACGATCAGCCGCGACGCGGCACTGTTCAGAATGCCAAGTCCCGGCCGGTAGACCGCCGTCGTGAGGATAAGCCCGACGGCGATGAGCGCCAGCGCTATGAAAAGATGTCTGTCTTTTCTGAAAAAATCCTTCATGATACTCCGTTTATTTCGGCGCGCCGGTCTCCTCCGCGCGCATATACTCTCTGAGGCCGAGGATCGTCGTCATTTCGTAATCCCGGGCCGTGATGGCTCCATGCCCCGTCTTTTCCGCGAACCACTCCGCCGTATTCGGGATCCTCGCGCCGCCGCCGGACAGGATCAGCCCCTGCTTTTCCATATTTTCGGCGATCTGCGGCGGCATCCTCTCCCACAGTTCCGATACGGCTTCGGCAAGATGAGAAAGGTGAGGCATGACCGCCTCATGCACGATCTCGGCGGAAACGATCACCTCACGCGGCGTTCCGGTGATGGCGTCCATACCGAAGGTCTTCCGCGCGTCACGGACCGCTCCCGTATTCGCGAGCGCATGTTTTAAGCGGTGCGCGGTGCGCGGTCCGATGAGGCAGTTCGTGTGCCTGCGCACACTGTCCGCGATCGCCTCGTCCATATGCCGGCCGCCTTCCTCGAGCATTTCGCTGATCACTGTCTGCCCCTGCACGATCACGGAAAGGATACTGCAGGAAGCGCCGATGTTGAGGAGGATCGTCCCGCGGGTCGCGTCTGTATCGATCCCGCACCCGCGCGCGTCGCAGACAGGCTGATCGACGAGGATCACGCCGCCCTGCGCGCCGCACAGTTCCCCCATATCCGAGAAGGCGCGCTTCTGGATCCGCGACAGATCGATCGGCGCCGCCGCGTAAAGCACTCTTTTTCCGGCAGGCCGCTCATCCGCTGCCGCCAGAAGCTTCTTCATCAGAAAGCCGGCACGGTCGACGTCCGCGATCGTTCCTTTGTCGGACGGCGTCCGCACGTCTATGTCGGGCGGCGTCTTGGCATACATTTCATAAGCCGCGTCCCCTGCAGCGAGTACCCGGCCGGTCGAGGGCCGTACCGCGATCATGCTCTTCTGCTCCGTGATCCGGTCCAGCCGTTCCGTATAGATTTTAACGGTGTCCGCACCCAGGTCGACCCCGAAACGGTTACCAATCATATCTTCGATATTCCGTCAAGTTCCGGCGAACTGTCGTCGCGGAAACTGTAGTATTCCCTGTCCCCTATGATGATGTGGTCAAGAAGCTGGACCTGCATCATCTGTCCGGCGCGGGCTACGCGCGCCGTAACGTCCCGGTCATATCCGCTCGGCGCCGGATCCCCGCTCGGATGGTTGTGAACGAGAATAATGGCGTTTGCGCGGTACTCCAGCACACGCAGAAAAATGTCTCTGACCGAGACCGGCGTATGATCCGCGGTGCCCCGCGAGATCTCCGCATCTCCCAGCAGATGGCCTTTCGAATCAAGCATCATGCAAAGAAGCGTCTCCCGTTCCGCAAAACGGAGCTGCTCCATGTAGTATTCCGCCACTGTTTCCGGATCCCGGAAGGAAAGGACCGGCCTTGCCTTCGACACCGCGATCCGCTTTGACATTTCCCCGATGCAGCGGATCAGCACCGCTTTCACCTGGCCTATGCCCGGGATCTCGGTCAGTTCCCTTACGGAAAGCTTTGTAAGACCCGGAAGCCCGCCTGCGCGCTCAAGTACCTCGGCGGCAAGCGACACCGCGTCTTTGCCCGCTCTTCCGGTCCTTATGACCGCGGCGAGCAGCTGCGCGTCGGACAAAGACTGTTCTCCGAGCAGAAGACAGCGTTCATAGGGACGGTCGATGTCGGCCGTACCGATATCTTTTATATTCTTCAAAGGCACCTCGCTTTCTGCCCGCGACGCGCCTTCTCCTTCCGGCTCACTCAAAAACCGTTCTTATCTTATCACAAGACGGCTTTTCTGTAAATTGCAAACCGCCTTTTGCGTCGTATGCACGGCCGCCTTCCGCGTCACGCACGCGCTCACACCGGAACGCTACCGCACGATTTCCGCACGACCGCTTCCGCGACCTTTATGCCGTCGAGCGCCGCCGACAGGATACCGCCGGCATAGCCCGCGCCTTCCCCGCAGGGGTAGATCCCGCCTACCGAAGCCTCCATCGTTTCGCCGCGGAGGATCCTGAGGGGCGATGACGTTCTGGATTCCACGCCGCACAGGATCGCGTCGCCGCGGTCGAAGCCCCGTACCTGCCTCCCGAACGTGAGGATCCCTTCGGTGACGCTGTCCGTCAGAATCTTCGGCAGAAGTCCCCTAAGGTCCGCCTCCTCCGTCCGGCCGCGTGTTTCCGGCTGCACTTCTCCTTCCATACGGACGCAACAGGCGTTTCCCGTAAAGTCCGCCAGGCGCTGCATCGGGATCGCGCCGCCCGCAAGGCCGTACGCGCGCTTCTCCAGCATTTCCTGGAAAGCGACGCCGGAAAAGACCCCTTCCTCCCCGGAAAACGCCGCGCATTCCGCCGACGTCACCGAGGCGATGACCGCGCTGTTCGCGTTACGTCCGGCGCGTCCGTGATAGCTCATCCCGTTCACCGCAAGACGTCCCTCTTCCGATGAGGCGTTGACGACATAGCCGCCGGGGCACATGCAGAAAGTA
>JAFOIS010000147.1 GCA_017420605.1 Lachnospiraceae bacterium
GCTCTTCCGATCTCGGTAACGGTACGCGTGCCGTTCTCCCTGATCCGGACCGGAGAGGGCGAGGCGGCGCAGAATGTTCTGCCGGAACAGATCGGCGTGCCGAAGGGCGCGTATCTCCGCGACCGGAACGAATACGTTTATACGGAAGCGGCGGACACCCTGTTCAATTATTATACCGACGAGGAAGCAGGCGAACTGGTCTTCTTCAACTATGCCGCAGTCCCGGCTTATACCGTGAACGCATGGCAGATCCTCTACGATCTTCCCGTGAAGGAAGCGGCGGCGGATTCGCGCTGGAGCTTTATACCGCAGGTCACGGCCGGCGGGATCGCCGTGAAGTGGGATGAGGAAGAGGACAGCCCCAAAATGCTTGCCGGCGAGGCGGAATACGATCCTGCGGCAGAGGCTGCCGCCGGCGACGGGACCGGGGACGCCGAGGTCGCAGAAGCGCCGGATGACGGAACGCCGGATCCCCGGAAGTCAGAGGAGATGGCGGAACTTTTCGCGCTCCCCGAGGACGTCGTGGGCGCCGTTTCGTTTGCGATGCCGAATGCCCCGGTGCTTCGCGCCGGTGAAACGGAGCGCAGCTGGAGCTATGACATTTATTATATCAACCAGAGCGATCCGCATTACGTAAACAAATCGGACAACTTCAATCTGAAGTATCAGATGGAGTTCCACACGAGCATCGATATCAAGCCGTATGACGTGCAGATCCGCGTCCCGGTGAGCCTCGTGAAATACGGACACGGCGAGGAAACTCCGCAGGAGGTATATCCGGCGGATATCGGCATACCGCAGGGTTCCTACGACAAGGCGGCGGATGAATATACGGCCACGCCTTCACGGAAGTCCAGTTTTAACTATTACTATGATGAAGATACACAGGAGATCGTGTTCTTCAACTATAAAACGATCGAAGCCGGGCACAACGACGCCTGGCAGGTGCTGTATAAGAATTACGACGTCATGGAGATCCGGAACGGCTTCAGCTGGGATATGACGCCGGACGTTTCCGTGACCGTTACGGAGCAGCACGAGGGCGAAGACGGCGAGCCGGTCATCGAGACGGTGACCCAGAAACCGGAAGAGGGAGAGATCACCCCGCTCCACGGGGAGGTTTATACCTATATCCAGCTCCAGAAGCTGAACAAGTATCCTTACTACAGCGGCGCGTCCTATACGCCGGGCCTGTATACAAAGAAACAGGTGCTTTCCTACGCGCCGGACGCGGATAAGATCCTGATCCCCGGGACAGACGAAAAGCTGTTCGATCATTTTGACGAGTACGTCTACGTCGTATGGAAAGTCGAAGTGGGCGGCTACGCGACACAGCCTTATGACCTGCGGATGCAGGAAGTATCGTGGAACAATATGGCTTCCGGTTACGGGATCATACTCGGGATGGGCGATCTGGAACCCACGGAGAAAATGGATGGCGAACCGCCGTTCATGGGCACCTATCAGCCGATCACTTACAGCAAACAGCGCAGCTTCAACGCCGACTATCTCGTCGTAACGGCATATCCGAAAGAGCAGGTCGTTCCGAACCAGTCGGTTCTGATGAACTATGTCGGCGCCCAGATGATCCCCTTTGACGACGGCCCGGATAACATGCAGACGAGGTCTGCGAACGCAGGCTGGACCTACGCCGATTATCAGTGGCATTACAGCGGCGACGTGATCGGGATCACGAAAGGCGCGGATCCGACGACGTTTGACGGCTGGGTCACGATCTATAACGTTACGGGAGACGATACCGATCTTCCGACGGCGAATTTCTCGGTGCTCGGTACCTGCCGCAGCTTCGGCCTTACCCACTATGTCGATCCGAACACCGGAAAGATCGGGCAATGGATCCCCGGGACGTATGCGCAGGTGACGACGGTCGACGACGTGGTCTATGCGTACCCGCAGACGGGCAGCAAGGTCGGCGAAAAGTACATGCTCGGCAAGGAGGATTACTATTTCAACTCCGTAAAGGTCCGGATCAGCGATAACGGTTACGATATCTATGAGGATGAGACCGCGGGAACGATGCCGGTCGAACAGACGACGGACGTCCCGACCGGAAACGGAGAGGAGACCTATACGATCGACCGCGATCTTTACGTCTATGCCATGTTCGCGCTCGATGAGTCCGGGAATCCCGTAACGTCCGACGAATGGGAACTCGTCAAGACCGTTGCGTGGCATCCGAGCGGAGAGGTCGGCTATACCTTCACGGCCGACGAGATCAGGCGTGAGCCCTGGCGTGTGAAAATAGTGCACAACTGCGTCGATTACGCGACCTACAGCCATATCGACACGAATATCTCGATCCGCGGCGATTCGCCGGCTTTCGCGGAGTTCCCGGACGCGGACAGCGTGCAGCTCGAAAACGTCGCCGGTATCGAAGGGGAACATTATATCTTTGATCACTCGCTCGGGTTTTTCCACGATGAGAATACGGAAGGCCGGTACGAAGAACCGGGGCTTCTGGACAAGACGATCGAGCTTTACGGGCGGCCGCTGATGCGGGACTGCGCCCTCATCCTGCTGCAGAAGGAAGTTCCGTACGCGCACGCCATCAAAGAGGGCTCGGCGTACAATGATCCGGTACACAGCCGTGCGAATATCCGGTACCGCATGCAGGCGCATGAAGGGTATTTCATCTACAGCAGGGACGTGATGGATTACCTGCTGGCCGACGATGAAGTGCCGGTGCCGTCCAGGAACGAAGTCTACTTCTACGATCTTCTGCCGTACGGCGTACAGTTCGATCCGTCCGGCAGGATAACCGCAGGCCGTATCACGAATCTCAATCTCAATTATCCGGACCGCAGGATCTCGGAAGGCAGCTGGGACAGGACGCAGGTCTCGGCAAAACTGGAAAACGTGATCCAGGATTACAACGGGACGGGAAGGACGCTGCTGGCGTTCAAGGTCACTTATACCGGACGGGATTCCTCCGTCTATACGGAACGTGACAAATACTGGTACACGGGATTCGGCATCGCGTTCGACGCATACTGTGACTATGAAGACTACTCGGCGGCAAGCGAGAGGCCGAATATCGTAGCCTATATGCCCGGGGCGGACGACGCGCAGCCGGATATCATCCTCGGCAAGCCGTCGGAGGTGTCGCGGGACGACGGCAACGTTGTATCGAGCGACGGATTCAGCAGTTATTACAGGGAACTCGGCGCCGATATCAACAACGACCAGAATACGGAGACCCGGAACGTACTGTACGCGCAGGCGGCCGTCTTCGACGACATCGCGCTCGCGGCGGAGGCCGGCATCGAAAAATTTGTCCGTGCCGACGACGATCTGTACGGCGTTTACAAGAAGAGCACGACGGTGCTTCCCGGCCATAAGTATGAATATAAGATCACAGTGACCAACGCGTCCCGGTACACGCTGCAGGACGTGGTCATCTTCGACCGTCTGGAGAACGCGATAAACGACCGTCAGGTACAGGAACCGGGGAAATTTGAAGACAGCGACTGGAAGGGTACTTTTGCCGGTGTCAACACGTCGGAGGCCCGGGTACGGGGCTGCGTGCCGGTCATCTATTACAACGCGGCACGCGACGCGGCGCTGCCGGAAGGCACGCAGCATCCCTCGGAGATCCTGACGGAAGCAAACGGCTGGATACCGGCCGATGAATGGACGAGGGATCTTGCAGAAGTAATGGCGGTCGCGGTCGATCTCAGCCGCGGTGCCGACGGGAATCCTTTCGTCCTCGATCAGGAAGACAGCATCAACGTCTATATCTCGATGAACGCGCCTGAAGAACTTCAGGAGGCGGAATGGGCCTACAATAATCCGGGCTTCTATTCCTATCAGGAAGAAACGGATACGCCGGCCACCGTGATCGGCAACTCCGTAAAGGTCAAGCTCGTGGCGGCCAAGAAACTCGAGGTCGAAAAGGAACTGGCTGAATCGGTCCCCGTATCGCGGAGGGGCGATTCCTTCCGCTTTACGCTCACCTGGGACGGCGGGACGGAGCAGTATCCGTATGCCTTCCGTGAATATACGCTTTATGAAAAGGCTGCGCCGGAGTTCGAGGGAGACGAAGAGCTCTGGCTCCCGGTATCCGGGATGCACGCGACGGACGCGGACGGCGCGCTGTTCCTCCGCGCCGGACAGAAAGCCGTTTTCGAGGATCTCGACGCGGCGCACATCATCGTGGAAGAAGAGGAAAGCCTCCGCTGGATCCTTGACGGAAACCTTGAGGGGACGATCGATCCGGACACGGGCCTCAGGCGCGTGCTGGCAGTCAATAATTTCTATCCGATCTTCTACGCGAAGAAGACGGTGCGCGGCTATCTTCCGGAAGATGCCGCAGCGCTCAATACCATACCGTTCAGGATGCGCCTTACGGACCGCGAAGGGAACCCGGTCGCGCACCGTACGCTCTATGTCGTAAAATCCGCGCCTGCGGACGGCGGGGAGCCGGTCGTTGTCGACGCGCTTCACAGATTTTTCGGAACGATCGCGCCCGGCAAAAAGACGCCGGATGTCGATCGTGTCCTTGAGACCGATGATAACGGCGAATTTGATATCTATCCGGGTGAGACGGTGGCCTTTGCCGGCAATCAGCCGACTGACCGCTATACCATCGAGGAACTTCCGGAATACTATGCGGAAGATTCCGACTGGGCATGCGAAAAGCCGGAGATCACGACCACGGTCGGACCGGAAGGAGCCACGGCGGAGATCACGAACTACTACCGCTGGAAGCCGGTCTATATCAGCAAGACTGTCGAATACAGTGAACTGACCGACACTTCGGAAGTGCCGTTCACTTTCCTTCTCTATATGGTCGGCGAAGACGGGAAGAAGGGCGAACAGATCCTGGATTTCAAGTGGCAGCTGCTCGACAGCGCGGACGCGGAACCGCAGGCGGACGCCTGGCAGGAACCGGCGGAAGACGGTTCGATCACCGCGCCGTGCGCCGGGAAAGTGATCTGTGTCAGCCGGTTCCGCGCCGGAACGAAACTGATCATCGAGGAAGTCCTTACGGATGAGATCAAGGACGCCTACGCCATCGTCAAGGGAACGGAAAAGGTCCGTATTCCGGTCTACGCAACGGCCGGGTACGCCGATATCGTGAATAAATATCTGTACCGCGACCTTGAAGTGACGAAGACGCTCGTGACCGATTCGGCGGAGGGCAGCGGATACCGGACCTTCGGCATGGTCCTTGAGAAGGAGATAACCGGCGAAGACGGGGAGAAGCAGTTCGTTCCGGTGGCCGGCGCTCCGTTTACACGGTATAACGAGGCAGGGGAGAAGCTGTATGTATACTACGACGGTCCGCCGACGACGACGGAAATGCCGGACCTTACGGAGATCCCGCTCGTCACGGATGAGAACGGCCTGTTCTATTTGACGGGCGGCACCACGGCCCGTTTCAGCGCCATCGGCCGGGAAGGGGAAAACTGGAGGATCCGGGAGATCGCGGATGCGACCTATCCGCCGATCTATCCGCCGCTGGACGAGGCGAGCACGGAAACGCGCACTTTCTCCTACAGCGATCCGGAACATCCGGAGAATAACTACTCCTATGAAGTCGTGGTCACGTATTCCGAATATGTGGAAGGCAAACTGGGCGACCGGAACGAAGCGCAGTTCATCAACGGCGACAGCAACGTCATCCTGATCCGGAAGAAATGGGTCGCCGACGATGAAAAGGCGCAGGAGTTCCTTGACAATAACAGCGGCAACAGTTACTGGGGCTCGCTGACGGCCAGCTATACCGCGGACTTCGGCGGCGTCCCGATGATGGCGGTCAGGACCGAGAAGGCGACTTATGACCGGTATTTCTACTATTATGAACCCGAGGCAGGCGGTTATACCTATGGACCGGGCGGATATTTCTATAATGACGGCGCCCTTATCGTGCTCGCGGTAGACGTTTCGGATGAGGACAGCAAATACTACGACCTTTCGTCTATCGAATATACCATCCGGGAAACGTGGGGTCAGAATACGTTCTACTGGAACAACACCTCGTTCATTGTCAATGCTGGCAAGTCGGAGATCGTGATCAGCGGGACGGCCGGCGAGCAGCCGATCATCGAATTTGAGAATCATCTGGCGTCTGACTATTCGATCATCCAGAAGAGGATCATCGGGTCCAACGTTCCGGCCGGTTCGGAACTTGTCTGGCGGGTCGAGCGTTATACGGACGGCAAATGGGCGGCAGCCGAAGGCGTGCCGTTTGCGGTGCAGTCCTACTCGTTTGTTTACAATGACCGTGCAAGCGGATCGCCGGTACCTGCCTTTGACGGGGTCACCGGAGAAGACGGGCTGATCCGCATTAAAACAGAGGATACGTTCCTTGCGAGCGACCGGAGGGCGCCGTACGGCTCGGTGATCTATGTGACGTTCACCGATAAAGTGTACGTCAACCATACGGTCAACGTTAAGGAAGGCGATCTGCGTGTCGTCGAGCTGGAAAGCGAGTCCGACGAAGCCTGGGGATGGCTGGATTCCTATATCACATCTCCGGCGCCGTCCGGCCAGCTGAATTATCTTGATTATTATACGTGGCAGAATTTCGGTTCGCTCTTTACGTCGAATCCGTATGCGTATTCGGGAGCGGCGCATGGTTTTGTGAATACGACAAGATATGCCGGCTTCCGGGTTGAAAAAGTCGTGGACGTTCCGTCGGACCAGGTATTTACCTTCACGCTCCGGGAGTATCCGGATATCAGCAGCGATACGGATCTGATCCCCGGCGCGAATATCCCCTACGTCGTCTATGATACCGCGACGGGCGAGGAGGTACGGAGCGGTGTGACCGGCGCGGACGGCAAGTTCACGCTGCAGGGCGGTCAGTACGCGCTTTTCATGGTCAAGCCGCGGACGCGCTGGAATGTGACGGAAGAGCGCTCGCTGCCGTATACACTGGAGAAGGTCGAAGTAAACGGTACCGTTATCGACAATCCCGGCAGCAACGGGGACGTTTCACTGATCGGCGATCCGGAGACGATCCGGAAGTCCAACATCATCCGGCCGGATTTCCGGGAGGGCGTCATGTATCTCCTGCAGAAGAACGGCCTGAGCCAGTACCCGGATATGATCACACGGGTCCTGTTCGGCACGCCGTCGCAGTATCCGGAGGCTGTTTCGGATACGTATGAAGTTATGGACAGCTACGGTCTCGATACGATCCGCGGATATCTCAGACCGTCGGAGACTATGGAGGGAACGTATGACCTCTATATCCTGTCCGATGATCTTATGTATCTGAATCCGTACTCCGGGTATATGTTCTCCGAATTCTACCGGCTGCAGGAGGTCCGCTTCGACAACGTTTCGAGCGAGAAGACCGTGAACATGCAGTACATGTTCAACAACTGCAGCGGTCTGCAGACGGTGAACCTTGGTGCGCTGGATACCTCGAACGTCGTGAATATGTGCGGCATGTTCCGCTACTGCGGTCTGCCCGCGATCGACGTTGGCGCCCTGGAGACCGGCAAGGTCACCGACATGTCTCAAATGTTTGAAAGCTGTTATGGTCTGACGGATCTCGATCTTTCCGGATGGGATGTCAGCAGCGTCGAGAACATGAACCGCATGTTCTCAGGCTGCTCTAACCTGCAGACGCTGAACGTCGCCGGATGGGATACCGGCAACGTCAAAGACATGGGCGGGATGTTCGGCAGTGCCGGCATTCCGGCGCTGGATCTTAGCAGCTGGAACGTCTCCAACGTCAGAAATATGAGCAACATGTTCCAGAACACTTATAACCTGCAGACGCTGAACGTCGCCGGATGGGATACGGGCAATGTTGAGGATATGTCGTACATGTTCTACAACTGCGGCCTTGAGACGCTGGATCTCAGCCACTTTAAGACAGGCAATGTCCGGAGTCTGTATTACATGTTCGGCAACAGCCGGCTCCGGTCGCTGAATCTGGATAACTGGGATCTTTCGAGTGCTTCATCGCTGAATTATATGTTCCAGGGAAGCAGTCTCGAGGAACTGTCCGCGAAGAACTGGAAATTCGCGCAGGGCGCCTCCCTTCAGAGTCTGTTCAATGGCTGCAGGCGTCTCAGGGTACTGGACCTTGCAGGCTGGCAGACCGGCGGTGTGACGGATATGAGTAATATGTTCCGGTATTGCACAAGCCTGGAGACGCTCGACCTTGGCGGCTGGAACACCGGCGCAGTGACGACTATGTACAATATGTTCAGCTATTGCTCGTCTCTGAAAACGCTGAATACCCAGGGCTGGAATACCGCAAACGTCAGCAATATGCAGAATATGTTCGAATCCTGCTCGTCCCTCGAAACGCTGGATATTTCCCACTGGAATACGGGGCGGGTAAACTCGACATCCTATATGTTCCAGAACTGCACGTCTCTGAAGGATCTGAAAATGACCGGATGGACGATGCCGAATCTTTCGACCATGCAGTACATGTTCTACTACTGCACTTCGCTGGAAAGCCTGGATCTGAGCGGCTGGAATCCGTCGAACCTGTATTATACGTCTTCCGCGTTCAATTACTGCACAGCCCTTAAGACGCTGGACATCACGAATATGAAGGCAACCGGATTCAGCAGTTATTACAACGTAAGCTACATGTTCGGAAACTGCAGCCAGCTTACCACCATCTACTGCAACCAGAACTGGCGGTCGACGCACCGTATCTCGAGCAGTTATATCTACAGGACGTACATGTTCAGCGGATGCACGGCGCTGCCGAACTACAACAGTTCCTGGACGTCGATCGCGTATGCGTATCCGGGCGACGGCGGTTATTTCACGGCGAAAAGCTGAGGATAAGGAAGGAGAATTGAGATGAAACGGAAAGGCAGCAGAATTCTTGCCGGCGTGCTGATCGCCGCCCTCCTTCTTCCTCTCGCGCTGAAGGTCGGCGCGGAGGAGATCTACGGGCTCCTCAGCGGCTCCTCGTTTTCCTCGTACATCACGTTCTACAACATGAAAAACGAGGAGGCGGCGCTGTATGTCAGCAAATCCGTTGAGAGCGCGGACGCGGAGCATCCCGCGCCCGAGGACGACGTCTTCGAGTTCGTCCTGAAGCTGAACGGCGAGATCGCCCGCGATCTGCACTATACGCTGATGGACGAAAAGGGAAATCATATTTACAACTATGAGGACGGCCAGACGACGACGGAGGACAAGAACAAGTTCGAAGTCGAACTGAAGACCGACCGCTACGGCCGGTTCTTCCTGAAAGCCGGCCAGACGGCGAAGTTCGAAAACCTCAGGCCGAACGACTATTACGAAGTGACGGAGAGCGAATGCGATCCGTACGTACAGATCGATCCTCCGGCGGGAGAAGCCGCCAAGGGGACGCTTACGCCGGAAGGCGCGGACCGTGTATTCCGGAACCTGTATCCGGGGACCTTTACCGTCCGGAAAACGGTGCCGTATCCGGCACATTACGAGCTGCCCGAGACGCCGGCGTTCAAGTTCCTTCTTAAGATCGACGACGAGCCCTGCGCCGGTATGGCCTATCACGTGATGGACGCGGAAACGGGCGCGAAGATCTCGGAGGGAACGACGGCGGAAGACGGGACCTTTACCCTGCACGGCAATACGTACGCCGTTTTCCCGGGGATCCCGGCCGACCGTGACTATTACGTGGAAGAGATCCTGGAAGACTGGACGTCGGAAGGCTGGCGCGTTTCGGGCGATACGAGCTATGAAGGAGCGACCGGCTCCGACAGCGCGGCCGTGAATTTCACAAACGTCATTGCTTCCTTCGCGGTCTCCAAGGAGATCTTCGGCGGCGAAGCTTCGGAAGATCCGTTTACGTTCCAGGTGCTTGATGAACACGGGGATCCGGTAAGCGGCGCGCTTTCCTATTATCTCTATGACAAGAGACTGCAGCTGGTCGAAGGAGAACAGCCGCTTGCGACCGCCGAAGACGGGACGTTCCTCCTTAAGGGAGGACAGAAGGCCGTGTTTATCGGCATTCCGAAGGGAACGGTCTACGGCGTCCGGGAGACGGACAGCGGCCGGTATGTACCGTACCTGCCGGCGGGAGAGGGGTATCTTGGCAAAACGGTCGGCGATTCGCCGGAAGTGCTGCCGTTCGTCAACGCCGTGGTGCCTTCCACGACGCTCCTGACCGTCAAGAAAGCGCTCATTGACAACTCCGAGGATCATTCCGCCCCGAAAGACCGGGAATTCTCGTTCCGGATCACACAGCTCGTCGAAGGCGAGTATGTGCCGATCCCGAACGCGCCTTACGATATCATCGACGCAGAAGGAACGGGAACCTACACCACGGATGAAAACGGCGTATTCAAACTGAAGGCCTGGCAGACGGCGCGCTTCCTGAAATTGAAGAAGGGTGAGACGTACCGCGTGGAAGAACTGAATCCGGAAGCCGATACGGCCGGGTTCACGGCGGTATCCTCCGCAGAGGCAGTCATTATGACGAAAGAACTGACGGATGCTGAAGGAGATCCGCTTACGGTATCCTACCCGTCCGGGAAGACAAATCCCGTGACCTATTATCTTGTCCGCGTGGAAGACGGCGGGAATGTCGCCGTTGGCGGCGCAGCCTTTACGGTCACCGGCGGCGTCGGAACGCAGGAGAAAGAAACGGCAAGCGACGGCCGGTTCAGCCTGCAGCAGGGCGAGACAGCCGAGTTTACCGGTCTTGAAGAGGGTAAGACATACCGGATCATCGAGCAGAGCTCCCCGTCGGTTCTCGGCTTCTGTACCGCGTCCGGTTCGATTCCCGTAGCGGAAAACGGAACGCTTACGATCCGTATTCCGACAAGCGGGAACGAGTCGATCGCAGCTGACGCGGACATTACGCTGAAACTGCGGCGTGTGGTGAATGGCGGTTTTAACTTTGTAGCGGGACAGGCGTACGTTGTAGTGCACAGTGACAATACCACGTCGTCCGGCACGACCGCATCGGACGGAAGCCTTGTGCTCCGGAAGGGCGATACGGCGTATTTCTCCGGCCTTGCGGAAGCGGACTATCTCATTTCGAAGAGCGTGAGTGAAGATAACGTCGGCTTTACGCTGATCGGCGATCAGGCAAAGGAAGGAACGCTTACAGAGGAAGCGCTGAATATGACCTTCCAGAACAGCTATAAGGAGCCGGATGAACCCACGGTCTCCATCCAGAAGAAGAACATGAAGGAAGAGCCTCTGACCGGGGCATCCATGCAGCTCATCAAGAAGGACGGCAGCAGCGAGACTGTCATTACGAGCTGGGTCTCCGGACAGACGCCGCACGAGTTCACCTGTGCGCCGGGCGTATATTACATCCGGGAGACGGAAGCGCCGGAAGGCTACGAGGTCGCCGAAGATATAGAGATCGTCATACGCCAGACGACGGACGTCCAGTACTTCGCCATGACGGATAAGCCGGACTACGAAGTCCCCACGGGCGTCGAAGAGATGCGCAGACCGATCGTACGGAAGCTGCTCTTTGCGGTGATCCTGCTTGCGGCGCTCACGGCGGGATACTTCGGTATCTTCCGGAAGAAAAAGAAGGCCTGATAAAAGGAAGAAGGATCTTTACACCGGACTCTCCGCGGGCGGTGTCCCCGGAGAGTCCGTTTGTGCAGAAAGGGATGCCGGGCGGAGGACCGCAAGCGAAAGGCCGAGCGCGATCGCGATGAGCACGGAATAGGTCTCGGAGAAAGCGAGCGCGCCGGTCGTATCGAGGAGCTCAAAGCTAAGAAGGCAGAGCCCCGCAAAGCAGGCGAAACGCTGCGGCGGATCGATGCGGCCCGTTTTCGGAAGGCGCAGAAGGCAGATCGCGAGCAGCGCGATCAGCACTGCGTAGGCGGCAAGGCCGAGCCATCCGCTTTCGGCCAGAATGCACGGGAAGAAGGTATCGCAGGCATAGGCCGGATGGGACGGCGTCATCCCGATGGTCGTCATCATGTGATAGCGATAGTAGAGCGGGGAATAATTGAGCTGCGCGAGGCGTGAACCGAACGTGCCGAACCCGCTGCCGAACGGCGCGTTCTGTTTCGCAATGTCGAGGCTGTTCACCGCGAACTGGCCGCGGGCCATAGTATAGGCGTAAGGCGAAAAGTAAAAATCATAAAGACGCCGCCAGCCGGTAAGGAGCGCAAGGGAAGCGCCCGCAAGGAGCGCCGGGAGGGAGACGCGTCTTCCGAGAGGGATCATCCAGATAAAGAGGATGAGAGAGAAAACGGCAAGTCCGATCAGCCGGATCCGGAGCGTGAACACGATAGAAAGCAGAAGGAGCGGGACGAGCACGAACGTCAGAATGCGGCGGATGCGGTCTTCGCGCATCTCCTTCGAAAAATACGGAAAGAGAAGAAGCAGCATCGCGGAAAGAAAGACGGCGTGCGCGCCGAGATTGGACGGGTGTCCGTAAAAGATCTGGATGCTGCCGATGCCGTACCGGTAGGTCTGGTGCGGCCAGATCGAAAAGATGAGGTCGCAGACGACGGACAGTGCGGTCACGCCGGACAGTACGGCAATATGGGAAAAGAGCGTTTTTGCGTATTTCCGGATGTCAAGGCTCCTGAAGAGACCGGCAAAGAGATAGAGACAGAGCCAGAACCGGAGGTGTTCATACCAGGTGCCGGCGGTGACGGCGGAATTCTGGAGGCGGTTCATAAGCCACCCGATGAAGCCCGAAGCAGAAAATACGGCGCCGGCGATGAAAAACGGCGAAAGCAGCTGCGAAAAATGATGCTGTTCCTTCGCGGTCCGGTATGTAAAAAGAAGCACGGCGGCCACGGGAAGCAGGTTCCGGAAAACGGTAATACCGGAAACGGCAAGCCGGGCCAGCGGTTCCTCAAAGGACAGAAGCCAGACACACACAATAAAAAAGCCGCAAAGATACGACCCGGGCTGAATGCTTTTCAGTTTTTGACGGATCCCGTGCACCATGGCGGAAATATACGGAAAACAGTGTTGACCTGACGTATCCATCATAGTATGGACGGCGGAAAAATGCAAACGGCGGAGACGCGATGAAGATCGCAATGATCGGGCTTAAGCAGATGTTCGGCTGCGAGGGAGGGATCGAAAAAACGGTCCGTCACCTTTCTTTCGGCATGGCGGAAAAGGGGCACAGCGTCACTGTCTACGAAAGGGGCGGCGCAGGAGGCGCCGGTCCGTCCGGGACCGGAGACGTGCCGGAAGCTTTGCGCGAAAAGATAAAGATCGTAAGGATCCCGACGATCCCGGGCGCTGCCGGCGTACCGCTGTATTCCTTTCTTGCGGCAGTCCGCGCGGCCCTGTCCGACTGCGATCTTGTCATGTTCCATGCGTCGGGACCGTGCCTTATGCTCCCGGTCGCGAAACTCGGCGGGAAGAAGACCGTCGCGTTTCTGCACGGCAGGGACAGCCTGCGGAGCAAGTGGGGGCGTTTCGCTTCCTGGTATCTTGGACAGGGGGAAAAGGCTGCTGCGAAACAGTCGGACGCGCTGCTTGTGCTGACGGAAGAGGACGGGGCATGGGCCCGGAAAACCTATGGAAAAGAGGCATTCCGCGTCTTCAACGGCGCCGAAGCGCCGGAAGCGGATCCGGAAACGCCTCTGCCGGACGGCCTTGTAAAGGACGGCTATTTTATCTGGAGCGGCCGTATTTCCCGTGAGAAGGGGCTGCAATACCTCATTCCCGCCTACCGGAAGACGCGTACGGACAAACCCCTCCTGCTTGCCGGAAGGACGGCCGGCCGGAACCGGTTCTTCCGCACGCTGAAGAAGGCGGCGGAAGAGGATCCGCGGATCCGCTTTATCGGTTACCGGACGGGACGCGAGCTTGCGGCTCTCTACCGGAACGCGTTCGCGTTCATCCTTCCGAGTGAAATGGAAGGAATGGCGCATTCCCTGCTGGAAGCGCTCGCATGCGGGACGCCCTGCATCCTGAGCGATATTCCGGAAAACCGGGCCGTGGCGGGCGGGCATGCGCTGTATTTCCCGTCCGGGGATACCGGGGCACTGGCCGGAAGGATGCGGGAGTGGCTGGATCGTCCCGAGGCGCGGTTCGGGCCTGCGGAAGGGGAGTCCCGGGAGATCCTGCGCCGTTTTTCCGTAAAGGAAAGCGTTGACCGGATCACCGGGATCTGTGAGGCGGTGCTTGCAGAAGACGGAAAGGCCGGACGGAAATGCTGAAGCGTTTTTTTGCAGACCTTAAAGAGTATCGGTTTTTCTGCGTCTACATGGCGCGCGCCTGCCTGCGCGCGGAGGTGGCGAACTCCTATCTCAACTGGATCTGGTGGGTGCTCGAGCCGCTCTGCAGCATGCTGGTCTACTATGCCATCTTCGCGGGGATCCTCGGACGGGACCGGTCGTTCTACGTCGTATTCGTCTACGTCGGCACGCTCTGCTGGAGCTATTTCGAGCGCTGCATGCTCTACGCGGTGCAGGCCGTGCGTCTCAACCGGGATATCGTAACGAAGACCTATGTGCCCAAGCCGGTGCTGCTTTTGTCCAACATCCTGTTCAACAGCTTTAAAATGCTTTTCTCGATCGGTATCCTGGCGGTACTGATGGCCGTGCAGCGCGTGCCTGTAACGGTCAGCTGGCTGGGTGTGCTGCCGGCGCTGGCCGAGCTGGTGCTCCTTACTTTCGGATGCGGCCTGCTGTTCATGCATTTCGGCGTTTTTGTGGACGATCTCTCCCATGCGCTGCGCATCCTGCTCCGGATCCTTTTCTATCTGACCGGCGTATTCTATGATCTGGAGGCCGTCCTGCCCTCTCCCTGGGGCAGACTGATGATCTGTCTCAACCCGGTGGCCTGCGTCCTTCACGCCCTGCGGGGCAGCCTTCTTGATGCGAGGATGCCGGGACCGGAGACGGCGGTGTGGTTTCTTTTATCCTGTACTCTCTGCCTGGCGGGCCTTGCGCTCAGCTACCGGTATGAGAATACCTATGTGAAGGTGATCTGATGGAACGGGCAGAAGCGATCTCCGTAAAGGATCTGCGGATCACTTACCGGAATCTCCGGCATTTTTCGATCCAGCAGATGATCCGGAACCCGGCGCTCTTTGGCGGGACGACGCTTGACGCGCTCCGCGGCGTCGACCTTACGGTACGGGAAGGGGAGATCGTCGGCGTCATCGGCGAAAACGGCGCGGGAAAATCGACGCTTCTGCGCGCGATCGCCGGGATCTTCCGGCCCGATACCGGCTCGGTCGACGTGCACGGCCACCGCGTCTGCCTCATGTCGCTCGGCGTGGGTTTCCGGCCGGAGCTGACCGGACGGGAAAACATCATGATCGCGGGCCTGCTTCTGCATTATCCTGCTTCCTATATCCGGAAAATGACGCCGGAGATCATCGCGTTTTCGGAGCTTGACGAAGCGATCGACCGGCCGGTACGCACCTATTCCGACGGCATGTACGCAAAACTCGGGTTTTCGATCACGGCGATCCTCGAGCCGGACGTCATGCTGATCGACGAGGTGCTGAGCGTCGGCGACGAACGGTTCCAGGAGAAGAGTTATCAGAAGATCCTTTCCCTCGTCCGGCAGGAGAACCGGACGGGCGTGATCGTGTCCCACGATCTGGACCTGATCCGGGAGCTCTGTACAAGGGTCGTCTTCCTGCACCGCGGCAGGGTCCTGCTTTCGGGGGAGCCGGAAGAGGTCGTTTCCCTGTACCGGCGGTGGTCTTTCGTGCGCGGCGCAAAGCTGCCCGCTTTCCGGGAGGATTTTCTGGACATGCCGGCGGAGCCGGATCTTCGGAAGACGGCCATGTTCCGCGGCGCGGTGGCCGGGAAAAAGAGCGGTCTTCCCGAAGACGCGGCGGCCATGGAGAATGCCCTTTCCTGTGCCGTCAACGCGGAGCCGGTATATTTCCGGAAGGGGACGCGGCTTGTGCGGAAAGAGAAAGTGCTTTTCCGCCTATCCTGCTATCGGCCCGGGATCCCGGAAGAATACGTCCGCCTGCCGCTGGAAGCGCCGGACGGAAACCTGACTTCGTACGAAGCGGGTCTGTCGGACGGACTGTGGCGCGAAGATCCCGTTATCGCCGTTCCGGAGAACGCATACTACCGGATCACGGTACGCACGCAGGACGGCTCGGACCTTAAGAAAGACCGGTTCCTGGAAGACTATTTCGGGACGGAAGACGCGGACGGGCCGGCGGAGCCGGTATGCGGAAAAGACGGAGCGGAGCGTATGATCCGTGCCGTAAAGGAAAGTGAAGGTGCGGCGGATATAAAGCTTCTTCTTCTTGCGGATACGCATTACGCCTTCGGCGGCGGTTTCGAAAAAACGGCGGAAGCGCTGCGCGCAGTATCGGAAGCGGTCGGTCCGGACGCGGCGGTGCACCTCGGGGACGTTACCGGAGGCTGTTTCCCGGAGATCGTGGAGCGGAAGGTCACGGAGAAGGTGCGGTCTTATCTGGCCGCTAATGACGTGCCGGTCCTGATGTGCCGGGGAAATCACGACAGACGGGGCACCGGAAACAGGGCCGCATATCTTAAGGGCGGGCGCTGCGTGCTGGCGGCAGTGGAGAGCTGTTTCCCCGCGGAGGGCTATCTTTACGGTTATTCGGAAGAAACGCTTCGTTTCCTGAAGGAGACGCTGGACCGGGTCCCGGAGGGCGGGACGGCGGTCCTGTGCTCCCATCTTTCCCCGGACCGGGATCATTCTCCCTACGGCGAGGAGATCCTCAACGCCCGCCGGTGCCGCGAGCTTGCCGAAAAGACCGTGAAAGAGCGGAAGCTTTCGTGCTGCTGGTTTTACGGGCATTGGCACCGGGACGAAGAAAAGGAAGAGAACGGGATACGGTTTATCGGTATCGGCCGGGCCGGTTTTTCGGCCGCGCTGATCGACACGGCGGGCGGCGGCGTCCGGCTTCTCGGGCGCGGCGTAGGGCAGGACCGGATCTTCGGACCGCTGCGGTAAAAGGAGGAAGGATGACGGAGGCAGAGTACCGGCTCCTTCATTTTGAAGAGAACCTCGGAAAACTCCGGGGAAAGCGCATCTTTCTGTACGGATACGGCCGGAACACGAAAGCGGTGCTGGAGAAGTTCGGCCCGTCCTTCGGGTTCGAAGGCGTGATCCTGCCGGAGAATGAGATCCGGGCGCATAACGCCGCGCCGGATCCCGCCGGCGTGCGTTTTCTGAGCCTTTCGGAGGCGCTTCTCGAAAGGCCTGACGCCATCCTTCTCGGCGCGCAGATGTATTCGATCGACGCGGTATATCAGCGGATATGCGCAGACGCGCTGCGCGCGGGGGTCCGGATCTACGATCTTTACGGGCACGACGAGGGAAAGCTGCACGAGGCGCTTTATGCCTGCCGGCACCAGGACGCCGCGGGATGGGCGGCGGTCACGGCGCCCTATGACGTGATATCCTTCGCGGCGGAAAACACACTTCTTCCGGAGAATCTCTTCGGCGACGGCGTATCGAGGATCCGGCCGGTCTTCCGGACGCTTCTTCCCATGCTCCGCAAAAGCCGCAAGACCATGCTGGCGATCCTTGAGGATGCCGCGGCGGAACACGCCCTTCGCCGGGCGCTTGGGGAAGCGGATCTTCCAAAGGATATCTTCGACAGGATCCTGGTCCATACCCACAAAGAAAACTTTTTCCGCTCGGTCAGGGAAGCGTATCCGGACAAAAGGATCCTGCATATCGGCGGCGATCTGACCGTGGACGGGATCATCCCGCGTCTTTGCGGCGTCGATTCCTACCGGATGGTCTATTTTGACGACGCCCTTCTGGACGGCTTTCTGCAGAATACGGAGCCGGAACGGGAACGTCCTTCCGAAACAGCCTTCCGGAAGGCGGTCGACGAGAGCGATACGGTCTCCTTCGATCTCTTCGATACGGTCCTTTACCGGAAATGCGGCGGCCCCCGGGAAGTCTGGCGTCTTGCCGCGGCGGAAGGCAGAAAAGAAGGAGTCCTCAAGGGAGCGGACGGGGAGAGACGGTATCTTGCGGCGCGCGCGGCCGCAGAGTGCGGGACGGTCACATCTTCGGAACTCCATTTTGCCGCGGCGGCAAAGGCGGGCCTTGCGGAAGAGGCCGGCCGCCGTCTTTCGGAGCTTGAATTTGAAACGGAAAAAAGCGTCCTTTGCGTCCGCCCCGGCATAAGAAGGCTGATGCGGTACGCGAAGGAGCGCGGCAAAAGGGTGGTCCTGACCTCCGATATGTATTATTCCGCGGCGGAACTGGCGGAGCTTCTGCGCGGCGCGGGCGTCACGGAATATGACCGTATCTTTGTTTCGTCCGAATACGGCCTCACCAAGGAAGACGGGCTGTTTGAGATCGTGCGGCGCGAAGAGGCGGAACACGCCGGCGGGCCGGCAAAGGCGGAACATACGGAAGAAGCCGGCCTGGGGGGCGGGAACCTTCTCCATATCGGCGACAGTACCGCGAAGGATATCGTCCCGGCCCGGCGGGCCGGCTTTACGGCGATGCGGATCCCCTCCGTGCAGGAGGATGCCGCGGTGTACGGCATTCCCGGCGCGGCGTGCGGGGCGGAGCGCCGGATCCGGAGCCTCGTCCTTGCGGCAAGGTTTTCGGACCCCTTCGGCCCCGCGCCGGAGGAGAGGGCGCGCCTTTACGGATATGCCGCGATGGGCCCGCTTCTTTACGGCTGGATGAGATGGTTTCTCCGCCGGATCCGGAAGAAGACGTACGACGCCGTCCTCTTTTCGGCCAGGGACGGATACCTTTTGCAGAAGGTCTATGAGATCATGAAGCCGGAGGGAGCGCCGCCTTCGGTGTATTTCTATACTTCACGGCGCGCCGCCCTCCTTGCGGCGTCGGACAATGAAAAAGTGCGGTCTTATCTTTCGGCCGGCGGACTTGATCCCGGAAAGGTCTTCGGGGGACAGGATCCGGCAGAGGCCCGCAGGGCGCAGCAGACGTACTGGCGCAAAGCCGGTCTTACGGCGGACGGAAGATATGCGCTGACCGATTTTGTCGCGTCGGGAACGGTACAGCGGCTCCTTACGGAGGAAGCGCCGTTTTCCGTCGACGGGTACTGTTTTTCGCGAAGCCCGGGCGGCGTGGTCCACGCGCCCGCGGACGTTTATCTTGAGGGGGAGACGGAGGAGGAGAAGGCATTCCTTGCGCGCTATATGGAAATGGAGCAGGCCATGTCTTCCCCGGAACCCTCGCTCTCTTCCTTCCGTGCGGACGGGGCTCCCGTTTTTTCGGAGGAGGTCCGCACGCGCAGGGAGATCCGGGATATGGAGGAGGCGCAGAACGGCGCGCTGGCCTTTGTTACGGATCTGTGCGGTCTGCTGCGGGAAAGCGAGGAGATGCCCGGGGTACCGTTTGTTTGCGGCATGTATACCGCTTCTTCGTCGCTTTGCCCGTACCGCCGTTTTTACGACGACCTCGGGGAAAGATGGCTCGGACGGGCGGGAGAAGGGGAGACGGAAGCGGACCGGATCCTCTCCTGGTATCCTTCCTCTCCGAAAGACCGCGTGCTCTGCGTCCGCTCCTTTGCAGACGTTCCGGAGGAGGCGGCGGGGGTGCGGTACGATACGGTCATTCTTCTGCCGGACGGCGGTCCCGCGGAAGAAGAGACAGACGCGCTGGTTTCCCGTCTTTCGGACCTTCTTGGCCCGGACGGCGTCCTTCTTGCCGCTCTGCGGGAGAATGCGCCCGGCGCGGAGCGGGATCCTTCGGGGCGGGAGGCGGAAGAGATGTTCCGCCGGGCGGGTTTTACGGATATCTTCCGTTACCGCCTGTATCCCGGGATAAAAAACACAGACACGGTCCTTTCGGACAGCTTCCATACGGCAGGGCGCCTGCGCGGACGGCTGCAGCCGGAGGATGAGGCGGAAGCCGAAGAAGCGGAGACCGATATAGAAGCGGTGACCGGCGGCAAAGAGGGAGAGAGCCTGATCGCCTGCCGGAAGAGAAAGGGCGGACGGCGCCTTATCGGCGCGTTCGTGTCCGCGGACCGGATACGGGAGCATGCCGCGGTCACCCGCATTTTCGACGACGGGTATGTGGAGAAAAAGGCCTGCTTCCCGGAGGGAAAGGCGGCCATCCTTGCGCAGGCGGAAAATGCCGCCGCGCTCCGGGAGCGGCAGCTGCTCACCGTACCGGCGGAAGCGCTGCCGGACGGCACCATCCGGATGCCGTACGTTACGGAGGAGCCGCTGCTTTCCTATATCGGGCGGAAGAGCCGGGAGGGACGGGACGCGCTGATCGGTGTTTTCCGGGAGCTTGAGCGGGATATCCTGCGTTCCTCTCCCTGCCGCGGCGATAGTTTCCCGGTGCTGGAGAAGGGGTATATCGATATGATCCCGTACAATGCTTTCCGGGGCGATACGGGGATCCGGTATTTCGACCAGGAATTCGTCGTCCGGAACTGTCCGCTGTCCTTTATTCTTTACAGGATGGTCCGCTATACCTATCTGAGTCTGCCGGAGCTGGAAAAGACCGTCGGACTCGGAGAAATGAAACGCATTTTCGGCCTGACGGGCCGCTGGGAGGCCTATACGAGGATCGAAGACGCGTTTACGGCGCGTCTTTGCAGGAGAGAGAACGCAGCCGGCGGCAGACCCTACGTGACAGGCTTTGTGATGGGCGTCTTCGATCTTTTCCACGCAGGGCATCTTAAGCTGCTCGAGCGGGCAAAGAAGTACTGCGGGATCCTCCGGGTCGGCGTGCTCTCCGACGAACTGGCGTTCCGGTATAAGGGAAAACGGCCGGTGATCCCGCTTGCACAGCGGCTCCGGATCGTTGCCTCGATGTCGTGCGTGGATGAAGCGGCCGCCGTCGAAGGGGATTTCGTATCAAAGAGCGCGGAATGGTACAGAAGGCCGTACGACGTGTACATTTCCGGGGACGATCATACAGAGGACACCTGGAGAGGGCAGGATGAGGCGGAACTGGATGCCCTCGGGGTAAAAATGATATTCCTTCCTTATACGGAGGGCATCAGCACGACGCGCCTGCGGGAGAGGATACGCGGTGAAGGATGAGAACGCTGTGAAGGCCCAAAATACGGTGAACGGAGCAGCCTGCGGCGATTGCGGCGCGGCGGGGACGGCCGAAGATCCTGCGCGGCGTTATTTCGCGCTGCATGGAATAACCGTCGAGATCCGTGAGAGCCGCTGCGTGCGCGCTTTGCGTCTCCGTCTTGCCGGCGTCGATCCGGAAATGCGCGTGGGACTGAAGCTTCTCTATCTCGGGTCGGACCGGGAGGCGGGAAGAGGACGGACGGAAACATACGCGGCGCCGGGGAACGATCCCTATGTATACGGCGCCGTCGGATCGCCGTTTCCGGAGACGCCGGATCCTTTGCGCTCCTACGGGCTTACCCGGGAGGAGGACGGAACGCTTTGGACGTCGTATTACAGCCGGGTGTCTCTCAAGGATCCGGAACTATATGAGAAAGGACTCCTCTTTACGTTTGAGATCCCGGAGATCACGGCGGAAAAGGCGCCGGAGATCACGGTCTTCTGCGAAGGGCGGGAGATCCTCCGGGAGACGGTCCGGCAGTCGGGCGTACACAGCTTCCGTCTTGATTTCCGTTCCTGCGCGGACGGCCTGCTCCGCTATATGGCGGAGATCCGCCGGCGGCAGCGGATCCTGTACGGGGAGTATGAGCGCGTATGTAAAAAGTACGGTCTGCGTTCCTATCTGATCTGCGGGGGCCTTATCGGGCTCATGAGGGACGGGATGCTCCTTCCCTGGGACGATGATCTGGACGTTGCCGTGACCCGGGAAGATTATGAAAAGCTGCTTTGTGCGGCTCGGACGGAGTGGGCGGAAGGCAGTCCGTTCCGGCTGCGTCTGCCGGACGACGGCGCCGTCTTTTCCGATTTCATGACGAGGCTTGTTTATACGGAAGAAGCGCCGAAGAACGGTCCGGATGCGGAAAAGCCGGGCGGGGACGGCCGGGAAGAGGCCGGCAGTCTGCCGCTCGATATCTACATTCTCGAGGAGGCGGCCGGCGGAAGGGTACGGCATTTCCTGCAGACAAAGGAGATACAGCTCCTCTACGCCCTCTGTCTCGGACACCGGCCGGATTTCCGCGCGGAGGGACACCGGGAAAAGCGCCGGGGGAGGCTGATCCTTTCAAAAGTCCTTGCGGCAGCCGGAAGGCATATCCCGCTTTCAAGGCTGCTGTCGCGGTACGCGCATGTTTCGGAGCGATACCGCGGAAAGGGCGGCGGGGCATATTTCCAGTCCAACGGGTATTACGCCTGTATTCCGATGCGTTTTGATAAGGAATGGTTCGGCCGGGGGCGTGAAGTCTGCGCCGACGGCTTCCGGTTTACGGTGCCGGGGGACGGCGATTCGTTCCTTCGTACCATGTACGGAGACTACAGGAAGTATCCCGGCATCGACGCGCGGAAGCCGCAGCATTTTATGACGGGAAATGCGGCAGAAGGAGGGGAGACATGAGCGGGGAAAACAGTAAGACCGGCATGGCCGGGACGGCGGAAAGGATCCGGGAGTTCCCCCGGCATTACGGCCCGGAGTGCGCGGCCGGTCTTTCCTGTCTTGTTTTCGCCTGCCTTACGCATGCCTTCCGCTGGTTCAATACGATGTACCAGCATGACGCCCTCCTGGTGAACCAGCGCGATTTCGGCTATCAGATCGCGCTCGGGCGTTTCCTCTATCCGCTGTATGTGCTTACGCGCGGCAAGATCGTATCCCCGCCGTTTGTCGGCCTCTTCGGAACGGTCTTTCTTACGGCCGCCGCGATGCTCTGCGTACATACCCTGAAGATCCGTTCCCGCCTTGCGGCCGCGGCCGCGGGAGCGCTTATGGCGGTCACGGAGACGGTGACGATCCTTGCCGCCACGTGTCTTGAGTGTTTCGACGTACAGCTTCTGGCGCTTCTTTTCGCGTCGGCGTCGGCCTTTTTCCTTCTGCGGAAGGGAACGCGGTCCTTCCTGCTCGGCGCGGGATTCCTTACGGCGCAGCTTGCGCTGTACCAGGCGTATATCGAGGTGACGGCCGCGGTCGTGCTCCTTTTCCTTCTGCGCCTGCTCCTTGAGAACGAAAGACCTGCCGCCGCGGTGCGGACGGGCCTCAGGGCGCTTGGCGGGATCCTTGCCGGCGGTCTCTTTTACGGTCTTTGCCTCCGTCTTCTCTGGAAGGTATTCCAAAGCGAGACGATCACCGCCTCGAACGGACTGACCCAGCTCGGAAGTATCACGCTCCGTTCCGCGGGAGGGAGGCTTGCGCATACGTACCTTTCTTTCGTACAATATTTCCTGCGCAGCGAGATCCTGCACAGGCAGGTGTCGGCGGCGCTGTATATCCTGCTTGCGGTATTCCTGATCGCATCGCCCGCGGCGGCGGCATGCCGCGGACGGATCCGGAAGGGAAACGCCCTGTGCTGCGGCCTGCTCGTTCTGCTGCTGCCGCTTGCGCTCAATGCGGTCGCGTTTCTCATTATGGGAGAAAAACACGGGCTGATGCGCTACGCATACGTCTTCTTCCCCGTTGCCGCGCTGCTGTTTGCGGACGCGCTTTTCTACGGGAAGGACACGCGCGGAACGGCCGGACGCACTGTACGTGAAGCGCTTCTTTGCATATGCGGGATCCTCATCCTGTGCCATATGGGCTATGCGGGGCAGGTCTACACCAAAAAGGCGCTGGAATGCGAGGCGGCGAAGAGTTTCATGACCAGGATCGTCATGCGGATGGAGGAGACGGAGGGGTACGTTCCGGGACAGACGCCGGTCGTGATCCTCGGCGACGCCGATGAGAACCCGGTCGTCACGGAACGGGGCGGATTCCGGTTTACGGATGAGTGGCTTGTCCGTGACCACCGGATGGCCGTCTCCTATTATCAGACCTACGAGCTGTACTTCGCGAATATCCTGGGATACCGGATCAATCTGGTCGATATCCGGAACGTAGCCCCGTATCTTACGCTGGACGAGGTCCGTAAGATGCCGGTCTTCCCCCTGCCGGGATCGGTGCGCATGGTGGGGGATACCCTGATCGTGCGGCTTTCGGAGGACATCCGGCCGCAGGAGCTCCGGCCGGAAATGAACATACGCTACTGAGGCATATATGTCTTATACACTGAAAGAAGATGAACTCCGGGCAGTGCAGCTGTGCGAGCTGGAAATGCTGCGGGAAGTCGACCGGATCTGCGCAAAATGCGGGATCCGGTATACGATCATTGCCGGAACGCTGCTCGGCGCGGTGCGGCACGGAGGTTTTATTCCGTGGGATGACGACGCGGACGTCGCTTTCCTCCGGCCGGCGTATGAAAAGTTCCGGGAAGCGTGCAGAACGGAACTCGATACGGCGCGGTTCGAGTTCCAGGATCACACCGTAACGCCGGGCTACCGCTGGGGCTACGGCAAACTCCGGCGGAAAGGCAGCGCTTTCGTGCGGGAGCATCAGGAAAAGATGCCGTATTTCCAGGGGATCTTCATCGACCTCTTTCCGCTTGACCCGGTACCGGCCTTTTACCCCTTCCGGGCGGCCCATGCCTTTCTGTGTTTTGCCGTGCGCAAGATCCTGTGGGCAAGGGTCGGGAAAGACGCGGACAGATCTTCCGTAAAGCGGCGAATCTATGCGGCGCTCGACCGCATCCCCGAAAAGACGGCTCTTTCTCTTCTGGACAGCCTCGTCCGCGGCGCGGCGTATATCCGCAGCCCTTATGTGCGGATCCTTATGTTCCCGACGCCGGATAAGCATTTCGCGTACCGGCGGCGCTGGTACGAGGAACGGAAGACCATACGGTTCGAGGGAATTCCTTTTTATGCCGTGGCGCGGGCGGAGGAGTACCTTTCATTTAAATACGGTGATTTCCGTACGCTTCCGCCGCCAAAGGAGCGGAAGATACATCCGGTGAGCTTCTTCCGCGCGCCGGAAGACTGACAGGATCCGTGAGAGCTGCTTACGGATCCTTTTTTTGCGTATCCGGGCTGCCGGGGACGCCGTTTTGCC
>JAFOIS010000148.1 GCA_017420605.1 Lachnospiraceae bacterium
CTGCGCGATCTTTTTCGCGAAATAGGCGTTCAGTTCGTGCAGCACCTCGCAGAAGCGCTGGTAATCGGCGCCCCTGTCCCGGATCTCGGCATTGCCGCAAAGGCCGTTCGCGAGGATCAGGACCGTATCGTTCGGCGACGTGTCGCCGTCCGTCGAGATCATGTTATAGGTCTCGCGGACGTCGTCCATCAGCGCCTCGCTGAGCAGTTCGCGGGAAATGCTCACGTCCGTCGTGAGGAAAGCCAGCATCGTGCTCATATCGGGGTGCACCATGCCGCTGCCTTTCGCGCAGCCGCCGAGCGTTGCGACAGTGCCGTCGGAAAGCGTGAATTTCACCGCCCTCTCTTTTCGAACGCTGTCGGTCGTAAGGATAGCCTCCGCGCAGAGCGCGGCAGCCTCCGGGGAATCGTCGAGCCTCCTGATGAGGGGATCCGCCTGTTCCAGGATGCGTTCGATCGGCAGCGGCCGGCCGATGATGCCGGTAGACGCAAGAAGCACCGACTCCGGCGAGATCAGAAGTCCGGACGAGACCGCCTCCGCGATCTCCCCGCACCAGCGCATACTGTCGTCGCCCATGCAGACGTTCGCGATGCCGGAATTGACGACGATCGCCTGCGCGGCACACTCGTCCGCCGCACGCTGCTGATCCCAGCGCACCGGCGCTCCCTTGATCTGATTGGCGGTGAAGGTGCCCGCAAAAACACAGGGCACCGTACTCGCGATAAGGCACAGATCCGGCCTTTCCTCCGCGGATATCCCCGCGTTGACGGCAGCGGCGCGGAACCCCTTCGCGGCCGTGATGCCGCCTTCTACGATATTGATCATACCATCCTCCGGGACGGGTCATTTTCTTCCTTTTTTATCATATCGGAAGCATCCGTATTTGTAAAGTCTAACTTTTGCATAAATATACACGCGAATAATTATTTATAAGAATTTTGTTTTTGTCTATTGCATAATATGCATCATTATAGTATAGTACAGGGAAAGGACGGCCCAAGGACACGCGGACCGCGCCAAACACAGGCAAAGAAAGGATCTTACACGATGAAAGAAAAAGTAGTGCTGGCATATTCCGGCGGACTTGACACGACAGCCATTATCCCGTGGCTCATCGAGCACTTTGATTATGAAGTTATCTGCTGCTGCATCAACTGCGGCCAGGGTGAGGAACTGGACGGCCTTGAGGAGAGAGCAAAGCTCTCCGGCGCCTCCAAGCTCTATATCGAGGACATCAACGACGATTTCGCGGAAAACTACATTATGCCCTGCGTACAGGCAGGCTGTGTATATGAGCACAAATATCTCCTCGGCACGTCCATGGCCCGTCCGGCGATCGCGAAAAAGCTCGTCGAGATCGCCCGCAAGGAAAATGCTTCCGCGATCTGCCACGGCGCCACCGGCAAGGGCAACGACCAGATCCGCTTCGAGCTTGGCATCAAGGCCCTCGCGCCGGATATCCGGATCATCGCCCCGTGGCGGATGACCGACGTATGGGAATTCCAGTCCCGCGAAGACGAGATCGCCTACTGCAGGAGCAAAGGCATCGATCTTCCGTTCGACGCTTCCCACAGCTACAGCCGCGACAGGAACCTGTGGCATATCAGCCACGAAGGTCTCGAGCTCGAGGATCCTTCCAAGGCGCCGAATTACGAACACATGCTGGTCCTCTCCGTTCCCCCGCAGAAAGCCCCGGACGAAGAGACCGAAGTGACCATCGATTTTGAAAAGGGCGTACCGACCGCGGTGAACGGCGTGGCCATGAAATGCGCGGACGTCATCCGCAAGCTCAATGAACTGGGCGGCAAGAACGGCATCGGCATCGTCGATATCGTCGAGAACCGTGTCGTCGGCATGAAGTCACGCGGCGTCTATGAGACTCCGGGCGGCACGATCCTCATGGAAGCCCACGACCAGCTCGAAGAACTGGTGATCGACCGGGCGACCATGGAAATGAAAAAAGAGATCGGAAATAAACTGGCGCAGGTCGTTTACGAAGGAAAATGGTTCACCCCGCTGTGCGACGCGCTGAAAGCTTTCGTAGCCTCGACGCAGCAGTACGTGACAGGACAGGTGAAGCTGAAGCTCTACAAGGGCAATATCATCAAGGCCGGCACGACTTCCCCGTACAGCCTCTACAGCGAATCGCTCGCCTCGTTCACGACCGGCGAACTGTATGACCACCATGACGCCAGCGGGTTCATCACCCTCTTCGGTCTTCCCTGCAAGGTAAGGGCGATGGTCCTCGAACAGGCCGAAAAGAATAAATGATCTAATTCCGGAGGCACCGCATCGCGTTCAGGATCGCGATCACGGCGACGCCGACGTCAGCGAACACGGCAGCCCAGAGACCGGCGATCCCGAGCGCGCCCAGGATCAGGATCGCAGCTTTAACGGCGAGCGCGAATACGATATTTTCTCTGGCGATCCGCATGGTCTTCCGGGCGATACGGATCGCTTTCGGTATCTTCGAGATCCGGTCGTCCATGATGACGACGTCTGCCGCCTCGATCGCGGCGTCCGAGCCGAGCGATCCCATGGCGATCCCGACGTCGCAGCGCATCAGCACCGGCGCGTCGTTGACGCCGTCCCCGACGAACGCCACCGCTCCTCTGCCTGCGCTCTCTTCAAGGAGTTTTTCCGCGCAGAGGACCTTGTCTTCGGGCAGCAGCTCCGCCACTGCCCGGTCGACGCCGACCTTCTTCGCGACTGCGTCCGCGACACTCTTTCTGTCGCCGGTCAGCATGACGACCTGCCGCACGCCGAGATCTTTCATTTCCCGAACAGCCCCTGCCGCTTCGCTCTTTACGACGTCGGAGATGCCGATGCTTCCCGCATATGCGCCGTCGATGGCGACGTACACGACGGTCATTTCCGGTTCGTTCAGTCCTTTGTGCGCAATGCCGCTTTCCATAAGCAGCGCTTCATTGCCGGCCATGACGTGCCGTCCGTCCACCGTTGCCAGGATCCCCCGTCCGGCGCGCATTTCGGCATCCGAAATGCGGCTCAGCGGGATCTCCTTCCCGTACGCTTCCCGGATCGCGGCCGCGATCGGATGGGTCGACGCGCTTTCCGCGGCGGCTGCAAAGTACAGGAGTTCGCCTTTTGTAAGCGGTTCCGCCGGTTCGACGGAAGTCACGCGGAAGACCCCTTCCGTGAGCGTTCCGGTCTTGTCGGTCACGACCTGGTCAAGAAGCGAGAGCTGTTCCAGATAATTGGAGCCCTTGACGAGGATACCCGCTTTCGAGGAGGCGCCGATCCCTCCGAAGAAGGAAAGCGGCACCGAGATCACCAGAGCGCACGGGCAGCTTATGACGAGGAACGTGCAGGCCCTGTGGATCCATTCGCCGAAGTTTCCGACGAAAAGCGGCGGCACGAAGGCAAGAAGCACGGCGCCTGCGACGACGATCGGCGTATAGACCTTCGCGAACCGCGTAATGAAGTTCTCCGTCCTGGATTTCCGCGCGGAAGCGTTCTCCACCATTTCCAGGATCTTCGCCACCGTGGAATCCTCGTAAAGTTTTTCCGTCCGGATCGTCAGCGCGGCATCCCCGTTGATGCAGCCCGAGATCACCGCATCGCCCGGACGGACGCTCCGCGGGACCGATTCGCCGGTAAGCGCTGCCGTATTGAGAAGGCTCTCGCCCGTCAGTACGACGCCGTCGATCGGGATCTTCTCTCCGGGTTTTATAAGAAGGATACTTCCCGCAGGAACGTCTTCCGGATCTACCTCTTCGGCATTGCCGTCTTCTCCGATGAGATTCGCGTATTCCGGCGCGATCTCCATCAGTTTCCGTATAGATCCGCGGGATTTTCCGACCGCATAGTCCTGGAAGAATTCCCCGATCTGGTAGAACAGCATGACCGCGCAGGCTTCGGCATTCTCCCCGGTCGCGAACGCGCCGATCGTGGCGAGCGCCATGAGGAACGATTCATCGAGTACCTGTCCGTGACCGATCCCGAGCACGGCTTTACGCAGGACGGAGAAACCGACGATCCCGTACGGGATCAGGAAAAGCAGAAAGAAGATGATCCTGCGCAGCGGAAATGTCCCTGACACTTCCGGTATGAGTTTCCCGGCCGTATGTTCCGCGATGATCATCAGGAAAAACAGGATGCCCGCCAGGATGATCCGTCTGAGTTCTTTTTTCTGCTTCTTCGTCATGTCTGCCTTCTTTCCGTCACGTATTCTTCTGTCACGTCTCCCGTTCCGTTACATGCGGTCCCGTATGCCGGGCGGCTTCCTGTTACCGATTCGTTCCGCTCCGCTGCGTATTCTCTTAAAGGAGGATCCTGCAGTCCGGTTCTACCTTCGCGCATACCTTGACGACTTCCGGCATAAGAGTCGCGAAGCGTGCTTCATCCGCCGTGATCGTCATTTTCTGCGTAAGGAAATTGACGGAAGCGTCTTCGACCCCGTCCAGCTTTTTGATGGCCGCTTCCATCTTCGCGGCGCAGTTCGCGCAGTCCAGGTCTTCCAGGTTGAATTTCTTCTTCATGTCATGCCTCCATTGTTCTTCTTTTGTATGTTCCGTGCAGTGATCATCTGACCTGTACGGTATCCTCTGCAGCCGGGGCTGCCCTATTACTCTTCGATATGTTCCTTGCCCATTGCGATGATCGTTTTCACATGTTCATCCGCAAGCGAATACACCATCGCCTTGCCTTCTCTCCTGCTCCGGATCAGGCGCGACGTACGCAGGATCTTCAGCTGGTGCGAGATCGCGGACTGGTTCATGGATAGATCTTCGGCGATCTCGGTCACGTTCTTTTCACCGCGCATGAGATCGTAGAGGATCCGGATCCTGGTTGAATCCCCGAAGATCTTAAAAAGCTCCGCGAGATCGTAGAGCTCGTTTTCGATGCGCTCTTTCTCCCTGACCTGCTCCGCTTCCGCGTTCATTGTGTTCTGTTCTTTTTTCGTACCCATTTTCACCGTTCCCGATCCAAACTGTATTTCATTTTGCCTCGTTCATATGAACATACTATCATATGTTCAATATTTGTCAATAGCAAATAAATCTATTTTGCACAAAGAAAGCGGCGGGAGATCCGCCGCTTTCGAGAATACCCGAAGATTCTATGGACTTATGATTCCGATTCCACGACCAGCACGACGCCGCCGCCCCTGAGGTCTCTGTCGTCGATCTTGATCGTCCCCTTGGAAATGTTGCTGAGAAGGACCTGATACGCAGTCGTATTAAATGAACGGAACCGCATATAGTCCGCGGACAGATTGATGCAGCCGTCCGAAATGCCGTAGGTGATGCTTTCTCCGCCCGGGAACGCGTCGTTTTCAAAATTGCTGACGATATTCCGGACAGCCGCGGCGTAATCCGTCAGTGCGCAGACCAGGACGCGGCTGGACTCTTCCAGAACGTCCTTCTCGCCGGAACCCGCGACGTATCCGAAGGAGGTCGTCTCGGCGCCTTTTACGACGGAACGGCGCACGCCGTCCGCCGGCGCGTAGATGACCTGCGTGCCGTTCTCATACCACTGCATCGCGCGTTCCATTTTCTGCGGATTGAGAAGGTCGTCGCCGGTCATGCAGTAACGGATGTGCACACTGCCGGTCGGCATGGCAAGATCCTGCGCCGCCCGGTCGCAGCCTGCAAGGAACCCGAGCGCTCTTTCCGTTTCCGCCGGGGTCTCTTCACCGCCCATAAA
>JAFOIS010000149.1 GCA_017420605.1 Lachnospiraceae bacterium
GCGGCCTGATGAGCCTCGAGGAGATCATCCGGAAAATGACCGGGCTCACGGCGGAACGCTTTATGCTCCGCGGCAAGGGCTTTATCGCGGACGGATATGACGCGGACCTTGTGCTCTTCGACTATGACCGGCTGGAGGATATGGCAACCTATGCGGATTCGAACCGTCTTACCGAAGGAATCGAATACGTGATTGTAAACGGGCAGGTCGTATATCACGATAAGAAACTGACGGGCGCATTCCCGGGAAAGCTGATTCTGCGGGGAGAAGGCTGAAACCCGGCCGACGGTGCTGAGAGGCCCGCGGGATAACGCGAAGGAGCAATAGCATGAGTTTTACATCTCTGGCCGTGAAGATTGCGGCTCCGCTGCCGAAGATCGAGCAGTATGACCGGTATCTTTTTATCGGCCCGCATCCCGACGATATCGAGATCGGCGCGGGCGCGACCGCGGCGAAGCTCGCCGCGGAAGGCAAAACAGTCGCCTTTCTTGTCTGCTGTGACGGACGCTTTGGGGACGGCGCGTCCGGCGGCGTCAAAGGGGACGCGCTGGCAGCTCTCCGGAAAGAGGAAGCGGTCCGCTCCGCGGCATATCTCGGCATTAAGGACGTGCGTTTCCTGGATCTGTGCGACGGCGGTTTCTACCGGAAAGAAGAAATGATAGACGGTATTGCCCGCGCTGTCGGTGATTTTGCGCCGGATATGATCTTCGCTCCGGATCCGCTCTCAAAGAGCGAGAGCCATCCGGACCATCTGAACGCGGGGCTTGCGGCCCGCCGGATCGCAAACTTCGCTCCCTATCCCGGCATCATGGAACGGTACGGCACAAAAGCGGCAGATGTTAAGGCGATCGCATTCTACATGACGGCGCATCCGAACCGGTATGTGAAGACGTCGCCGGCGCTGCTCACGAAGCAGAAGGAAGCGGTCTTCGATATCCACAAAAGCCAGTATCCGGACGGCTCGGACGAGGCGAAGAGCATTTCGCTTTACCTGTCCCTCCGTTCCGGCGAGTTCGGCGTCCGGAATCTCTGCCGTGCGGCGGAAGGTTTCCGTGTACAGGGGCGGACGCAGATGCACTGCCTCCCGGAGGCGGAATGACAGGAAAGAGACGGAGATATGAATATCACGGTAAATCTGTACTACAAAGGGGAAAACGGAGCTGCGCGCCGTTTTGCGGAGGAAATGGAGTCCTCCGGGACAGCGGCTGCGATCCGCGCGGAAGAGGGCAACCTTCGTTATGAATATTTCATGCCGCTGGACGATCCCGAAACGGTTCTTCTGATCGACAGCTGGAAGGACCAGGCCTCCATCGACGCCCATCATGCATCCCCCATGATGAAGACGATCGCCGCGCTCAGGGACAAATATGACCTCCATATGACGGTGGAGCGGTTTGTCAGCTATGATGCGCAGACGGATGATTCTTTTATCCGGAAATAGGAGGCGGCAGCGGCCCTGAAGTAAGATCTGCCGCGTACGCCGCCGCCCAGCCGGGAACAGGCGCGCTTATCTGAAGCGTTTTTCCGGAATACGGATGACGCAGGCAGAGCGACAGGGCATGCAGATGCGAAGAAGTGTCCGCAGGGGAGAGGGCGCCGGGGACGGCGCCGCATGAAGCCGGGCCGTACAGCGCATCTCCGATGAGCGGATGTCCGGCCGACGCAAGATGTACGCGGATCTGGTGCGTCCGGCCATGCTCGATCGTCACGCGGAGAAGGGAACGGTCCCCGTCCGGCGATACGGAGATTGTTTCGAAGTGCGTTGAGGCGGTAAGACCAGCAAAAGGCCCTGCGTCCGGATCCGCGCATGACACGGATTCCATCTTAAGGGGCATTTCCCTCGCGATGCGGATCGGAGAAGCGACTGTTCCCGCCGGCGGATCCGGAACGCCGCTTACTTCCGCAAGATAAATCTTCTGCAATAAACCGCTTTCCTTCTGCTTTGCTAGAAGCGAAGCGGTTTCCTGCTGTCTTGCAAAGAGCAGCACGCCGGAGGTGTCTTTGTCGAGCCGTCCAATCAGATACAGCCTGCCGTACGCGGCAGAAAGAACGTCCAGCGCGGAATCGCCGTGATGTCCGGCGGAGGGGTGGGAGACCATGCCGGCCGGCTTGTCTGCGACGAGCAGGAAGTCCTCTTCGTAAAGGACGGGGATCATGTGGCCCGCGGCGGATGCGGCGCTGCGGCCGGTCTTGTCCGCCGTCTGTTCCGAAACGCCTGCCTGTCCGTCCGGCGCGTCATCCAGCGCAAACGAGAGGACGTCCCCCGTATGCACAGCCGCGTTCACCCAGACGGTCTCCCCGTTGATGCGGAAGCCTTCCGGGCGGTACTTGATGCGGCTGATCTGATGCATGGAAAAATGCAGTTCCTCGCGGAGAAACTGCTTGACGGTCCTTCCGTCGAAATCCGGGCTGATCACAAGATCAAGTTGATGAGGCATTGCTTTGCAAACTCCCGAAGGACGTCTTTCCGGAATATCCGGCAGATCATGATCCCGACCATTTGAGCATACCATCCGTTTCGGGAAAAGCAAGCCGCTGCAAATGTAATTTGCAGATTGAAACAGCAGCCGCCTTTTTCTATAATTTCCTTAAGAGCAGCACGCGGTCCAAGGAGGCGCCTCCATGAAAGATAAGAAGAAATACTCCCTGAAAGAGCGTTTTCAGTACTGGTTCGACGGGCATCTTTCAAAAAGCTCGCTCGGGCTCATCCGCGTGCTCATCATCGCGTCGGTCATCCTGGCGGTGAGCGTTGCCCTCCTCATCATTCTCTTCAACCTCAAGGACGGCCGTGAAAACGGGCAGGTCTTCTGGGAGAGCATCGTGACCCTCCTCAATGCCTGGATGCCGGAATGGGATGAAGACGGAAACGTCGGGTATATCCTTCTCATGTCGGTGTCCGCGATCGCGGGCGTGCTGTTTACGAGCGTCCTCATCGGTATCATCACAAGCGCGATCGAGGAGAAGATCATCGAACTCAAGCAGGGCAATTCGCGCGTACTCGAAGAAGGGCACACGGTCGTGCTCGGCTTCTGTCCCGGCGAATTCACACTGCTTCGGGAACTGATCCTGGCCGCCGGAAGCCGTCCGGCCTGCATCGTGGTCGCGGAAGATATGGCGCGGGACGAAATGGAACAGGAGATCGGAAGCGGTATCGAAGTTCCGAAAAACGTCCGGCTCATCTGCCGTTCCGCCGATATCACCGACCCGGCGTCACTGGAGAAGTGTTCCATCGAAACGAGCCGCGCGGTGATCATTTCCCCGGCGGACGATGCCCGGACCGTCAAGGCGATCCTCGCGCTCACGTCGCTTCTTACGGAAAAGGGCGCGGGAAATGTTCCCGTCAACGCGATCATTTCCCGGAAGGAACACCGTATCCCGCAGACGCTTGCATCAAAGCATCATATCACTGCGCTCGAGACCAATGAGACCCTCGCAAAAATGATCGCGCATTCCTGCGCGGAGACCGGTCTTTCCGAAACATTCCGGGAGGTCTTCAACTTCGAAGGCGCGGAACTGCATGTGGTCGATCC
Organism: Lachnospiraceae bacterium; assembly: GCA_017420605.1. Classification (GTDB taxonomy): domain Bacteria; phylum Bacillota; class Clostridia; order Lachnospirales; family Lachnospiraceae; genus Chordicoccus. Next base: position 3,531 of record JAFOIS010000149.1, read on the forward strand.
CGCGGGGGCGGAGGGGCTTACCTTCGGCGACCTTACGGCCCGGATGGACGGCGGCGTGCCGGTCGGAATCTTTACGGAATGCGGCACGGTCACGAACCCGCCGGCGGGGCGCCTTACGGAGGCGGGAGATCGGATCCTGGTCTTCGCGGAGGATAAGGAATCCGCAAAGATCACGGAAGGTCCTTCTTATGCGGACGTGAACAAAAGCAGTGCCGCCGCGGCGGAGGCACACGGGGAGGAAAAGACGGACGTCGTGATCATCGGCCACAACGGGACGCTTGCGACGGTCATCCGCGAACTGCCGGAAAACGTTGAAAAAGCCTATCTTACGGCGGACGACAAGACGGAGGAGGAACGCGCGGAACTTGGCCGCGCGGCACAGTCCCGCGCTCTTGTGCTCTCCTATGTGGAGGGGGATCCCCGTTCGGAGGAGCATCTCCTTGAACTTGCCCGCATGGCGGACCATATCGTGATCATGAGCGATGACGATAAGGAGGACGAAGAGGCGGATATGGATACGATCTTCCTGATCCTGAACCTCCGCGACCTTAGGGAACGATACGGCCTTACGTTCAACATTACCGCGGAAATGTGCAAGGAATACAACGAAAAGCTGGTATCGGGCGCCGATCATACCGATTTCGTCGTCGCGTCCAATATGTCTTCCCTCTGTCTTGCGCAGGTCTCGGAGCGGCCGGAGCTGGTCGGTGTCTTCCGGGAACTTCTCTCGAATACGGGCAATGAGCTCTATCTTAAGAATGCCGCCGGCATGGGCCTTGCCGGAACGTATATCGTGCGGGATCTCCGGTGCGCGCTCCTTGCGCAGGGGTACGTTTTGCTCGGGATCGTGGACGCGGAAAAGAAAAGCACGTTCGATCTGCCGCTCATGAAGACGGTGGAACTTACGGAGGACGACGAATTCATCGTCCTCGGAGAGGAGTAGGAAAGAATAACGAAACTGTCAGGTGTTATTTGCTCATCTGGCAGGATGCGAAAAAAGTACTTGCAATTTCGATGTAATACAGGTATAGTGCTTTTTGCAAACTGAATAAGGCTTGTATGAGCCGCTGTTTTGATATGAATCGGAAGATGCTCCGGGAGGAGTCTATCTATCTGGGGTATATCAAAGCAGCGGCTTTTTTGTGCCGCAATACGTACCTTGACAACTCCATATCTGACCGGAGAGCCGCCCGGGGAAGTCGCGCGATGAAATGAGCGGGCCAAGGGACCGGTCAGAGTTAAACTGCTTCCAGAAATGATGCGTATTCTAATCTCTGTAGGTTAACAAGAAAGAGGTATGATGGATGAATAATTCAATGATGATCGGATATGAAAACATGGAGAATGCAGCAGCCCTTACAATAAACACGAAGCCCGGAAATCTAGTGTTTTACTATACGGGTGAACGCTTTCTGCATTCTGCGGCACTGCTTCCGGAGGGAGAGTTTCTCGGGTGGCAGATCTTTGCAGACGAGGATAAAACCCTGTCCGGTATCACGTTTTCGAGTTCTGGGTTGTCGGTGACTCATGCCGATTATGTCTGGATCTTTCAGGGAAGCGCTGATTTAGATCCGAACGCACAGCCTGTGCTGAGGGATCTGAATGAGGGTAATCGAAGACTTTATGTGCTTATGCCGGACTCAGGAAGCAAGATTGATACAGGATTGCCAAGTAAGAAGGAAAACTGGTTCACCTTGGACGACGATTTAGTCGAGTCGGGTACCATCGAATATTTTCATGAAATGTCAGATATGCTGATGGAAGCGGATGCTGTGGTGCGTATGGTTGCCGGTCCGGCCGAAGGAAAGGAAGATGGTCACGGAATGATCCTCATCAGTCTCCCCGGTGAAATGACGCTGCGGATGCGGACTGCAATTTCACTTGCGTTTCCGCAAGCAGCGGCTGTGGAGATAGAAAATCCGGCCGATGGCCGCCTAAGCCCGATACATCTTACAGATAACGCATTTTTAGCAGGTATGGTCGGGTTCCTCGATGAAATGCTTCGTTCTGCGAAAAAAGCAGCCGGGGCAGAAGAGAAGGAAGAGGATGAGGAGGAGTTTCTCTGGGATGAAGATACATTAGACGCAGATAACGGCAATGTTTCTGCAGACAGCAATTCACATACGCCGATCGAAGAACTGCACTTAAGTGTCCGGGCGTACAACTGCCTGAAACGCGCCGGTATCTGCAGCGTAGAAAAGCTTAGAACGATGACTGAAGAAGAAATCCTGCGGATCCGCAACATGGGAAGAAAATGTGCAGCCGAGATTCGGCAGAAACTGGATGAAAGCCGGACCCTTGCGAAAGTCGTTCCGCTTGAGGCACCAAGTTATATGGAGATGCTGGACGAACTCATTGGACTGGACGCGGTGAAGGAGCAGGTCCGCAGAATCGCGGCTTTTGCCAGAATGAAACAAGACATGGCTGCCTGCGGAAGGGACGCGCTTCCGGTTGCCCTTAACATGGAATTTGTCGGAAACCCCGGTACTGCCAAAACGACGGTCGCCCGTATCATTGCCGGCATCTTTCAGGAAATCGGGCTTTTGGCCGGCAATGAGATCGTGGAAGTGGGCCGCGCCGATCTGGTTGCCCGATATGAGGGACAGACGGCGGAAAAGGTCAGAGATGTCTTTCGCAAGGCCGAGGGGAAGCTGCTTTTCATTGACGAAGCATATTCTCTGGTCGAGAACTGGGAAGGTGAATACGGTGATGAGGCAATCAGCACAATCGTGCAGGAAATGGAAAACAACCGGGAAAATACGATCGTGATTTTTGCCGGGTATCCGGACAAGATGAATGACTTCTTTGCGAGAAATCCGGGTCTTCGGTCCCGCGTGCCGTTTCGAATTCATTTCCAGGATTATTCCGCGGAGGAGATGCTGAGAATCGCAGAGTTCGAAGCAGAAAAGAGAGGCTTTGCCATTGAACCGGCTGCAAAGGAGAAGATCCTTTCAATCTGTGAGGCAGCGGCCGGCGATTCGGATATGGGCAACGGACGTTTCTCACGGAACCTGATCGAGAATGCGATTCTTGGATTTGCATCGAGGGTATATGGGACGAAAGAGTCAGCACGGGATACCAGGGTATGGGATAGGGAAACCCGGGAGAGGAAGACCTCTGACCAGGAGAAGCCGGCCGACATGCCGGCAATGAAAATGGAACTCAAAGGGGAAGATTTTTCCGTGCCGGAAATGCTGGAGAAGAGCAGAAAAACAGGCCTCATTGGCTTTCGGAGCTAATGAGGCTTTTCACAGTCATCAATAGATAGTTGGGTAAATGTCCCCGGGTCTATTTCCGGAAATTTCGGAATCGTTGTCCGGTGGCGGTATTCTTCCGCGAAATCCAGAACACTGTCATCGCAAGCGCCAGGCTCATCGACATCCAAACCGTGGAAAACCAGCTCGTAGGGGTCGCAAAGTAGCCATTCTTTTTTTGCGAATTCCATGAGAAAGACATAGATTTCTTTACAGGGAATGGAATTGAATCTTCCGTATGCCTGCACAATCTGCCGGCCGGATAGCTCCAGGGTGATAAAAGGCTGGTCCGGCTCGTTCCGCCTGCGCAGGAACAGAAGAGTAGCATTGTCATAAGCATGGTTTTCAGCATACGGCTCCTGCATAAGGCAGTTCCCCTGAATGATCGCCTCATAGCAGATATCGAATAAAGTAGCAGGCAGGGTCACCCGGTAGGTGTCTCCTTCGTATTCATATCTTGCTCTGTTTTTCCGATCCCGGATCAGGCGGTCAATATCGGGTTGTTCCTGCATGTAACGGTGATACTGTTCCAGTTTATTGAGAACAGATGTCATTTCATCCGGCTTCGGAAACCCGAGCTTCGCTATTTCAGGATATAGATCCTGCAGTGACAGCAGTCGTTTGTATTGGTCGAATACGGAAGTCCTGCCGTATTGGGACAGAAGATCATACATTGTACGAAGAAAACTGTGTCCGGCAAATACACCGCCATTAAAGGATAGTTCTTCGAGATATGCCCACTGCGCTGCGGTCGGGAGTGCATCTCCGATATACCCGGAATAAGCATGGTAAACTTCACGGCAGACCTCGATTTGCTCCTCGCTGTAAAATTTCTCGATTAGTTGCGGCTGGTTCAGGATCCGCAGAAGCTTCAGAGGCAGATCATTTCCTATGATCTGTTCCGGTGTTGAGCCGATGTAATTTACGGATGGTATGCAGTCCAGTATAAAGGCAATGTTTACAAGTCCGGACTTATACAGGATTTCTTTGGCACCGGAGCGATGACTCGCAAAGTAGATGTGTTCTAATGCCGGCCGGAAGTCATGAACTGAGTAGCCCGGATAATGCCATTGCGGAAAATGCTCCGGAATCTTAACGTTTAGCTGATCCATCAGCTCTTCCGGTACGACGGCATTTTGATTTTGCAACGAAAAAAACCGCTTTTCTAACGCTTCCGGCAGACGGTATCCCTCGCAGATGACGAAGCGTTCATAACTATCCGAACAGAACTGTGAGTAAAACGGGACGTCCCAGACATAAATATCGACAAAAATCAGCCCTTTCGCATTTCGGCGGACAAAGGGAAGAATGACTACAGATGATGCATGATCGGCCAGCATCTGTACCATCGTGGAATACAGTTCGGGTTCTGCTGGCGGGAAGGTTTGATGGTCACTGCTGCGTGTTTCAGGACAGCGGTGTATGTAGCGTTCAAGCAGTCTGATAGAGTCCATCGTGTTCTATAATTCTCATGACGTTATTAGGGTTGTAATATTATATCACACTTGCCAGTTTCGCAACCTGGCTTTCCGCAAAGGCCCTGGCATAGTACTCGAGCCGGTTCGCTTCGTAGGAGGCAAATCCGGTCGCAGAATCCGACGCATACGTTCCATATGCATCAATATACTCACTGACCCGTTCAAAATCAGGCATTTTGTCGACACGGACGCCTTGCTCAAGAAGGTCGGTATATACGTTGGATACAACCTCCTGATACGCGTGAAAGCACTCATGGAAAACGGCGTTCAGCATATCTGGCTCTTTTGCTGTACTGAGGAAGGCATCGTTGTAATCGATCCGGTGATCTTTGTAGTATGCCAGCGTATCGTTGCTGAGCCCGTGGGTGAACGTGATCCGAAAATCACCTTCTAATCCGAGATCTTCGACCACGGTTTCTGTCCATAAAACAATTAGGTCCTGTCGATCGGAAAGATCCAGATTGTTCCATTCCTCCTCGCTTACTACCAGGTCCTGAAGAGGAGAAGTATCCTCTGTGCTGCCTGTACGTTGGTTTCATCCTGTTCCGCGGTAACCGATGTTTCCTTCTGCAGACGGTTTCTTTCGAGCTGGTCTTTCCAACTCGTAATATCGGTCAGGGTCCCCAGTGAGAAGAGCAGCGCGGCCATGATGCGGCGGGAACTCTGAAGGATTCTGTAGCGTCTGTATGGAAGAAATGACTACAAATGTTATAATATCAATGTAACAAAATAGTTTATCTCGTTCATCGAAGAAGAAACGGGTTGCCAAGTATGGTGACAATGGCAGAGGAGAGAGATAATCATGCTCATTCATTACCTCGGACACAGCGGCTTCTGGATCGAGACGGAAGAAAGTCTCCTTCTCTTTGATTATTTTCGCGGGAATCTTGCGCCGCTTCGGGAGAAGGCAAAGGAAAAGCCCCTCCGGGTGTTCGCAAGCCATGCGCATAAAGATCATTTTAACCCGGAGATCTTCTCCTTCATGGAGGACGGCAAGGATGTGCGGTATCTTCTGTCGTTCGATATAAAAGGGGATCCGCAGGTGCCGCAGGATGCCGACGTTCAGTATCTTGACGCGAATGAAACGTATGAGATCGAAGGACTCGGCACGGTCCGGACGCTCCGGTCCACAGACCTTGGCGTAGCTTTTCTTGTGATCACGAACGGCGGCACATTTTATCATGCCGGCGACCTCAACTTCTGGGAC
>JAFOIS010000150.1 GCA_017420605.1 Lachnospiraceae bacterium
CTGCCCGTACCACGCGAAGAACAAACACATCAGACGCCGGAAGCTGACGCAGGAGGAAGTCCGCGCGGAAGTCATCGCGCTGCAGGATATGGGGCACAAGAGACTGGCCATCGAATCCGGCGAGGATCCGGTGCACAGCCCGATCGAGTATATCCTCGACTGCATCCATACGATCTACAGCGTGCATCATAAGAACGGCGACATCCGCCGCGTCAACGTCAACATTGCCGCGACGACGGTCGAAAACTACCGGAAGCTGAAAGAAGCGGGGATCGGTACGTACATCCTGTTCCAGGAGACGTACCATAAGGAAAGCTATCTGAAACTGCACCCGACCGGCCCCAAGCACGATTACGATTACCATACGGAGGCGATGGACCGCGCCATGGAGGGCGGGATCGACGACGTTGGCCTCGGCGTCCTGTTCGGGCTGGAGCTCTATAAGTATGAATTCGCCGGCCTCCTGATGCATGCCGAGCATCTGGAAGCGGTGCACGGCGTCGGCCCGCATACCATCAGCGTTCCGCGCGTCAAGCATGCGGACGACATCGATCCGTCCGCCTTCGACAACGGCATCGACGACGAGACTTTCACGAAGATCACGGCCTGCATCCGCCTCGCCGTTCCGTATACGGGAATGATCGTTTCCACGCGGGAGAGCGAAGAGGTCCGCAGGAAATTGCTCCGCGTGGGCATTTCCCAGGTAAGCGGCGCCTCCCGCACGTCGGTCGGCGGCTACACGGAAGAGGAGCGGCCGCATGATACCGAGCAGTTCGACGTTTCCGACCAGCGCACGCTGGACGAGGTCGTCAGGTGGCTTATGGACAACGACCATATCCCGTCGTTCTGCACGGCCTGCTACCGCGCCGGCCGTACCGGCGACCGGTTCATGTCGCTGTGCAAGAGCGGACAGATCCTGAACTGCTGCCATCCGAACGCGCTGATGACGCTGGCGGAGTACCTCGAGGACTACGCGTCGCCCGAAACGAAGGAGAAAGGCTATGCCATGATCGAGAGGGAGCTCCAAAGGATCCCGAAAGAAAAGGTCCGCGAGATCTGTAAGCAGAACATCGCGGACCTCCGCACCTCGAACCGCCGCGATTTCCGCTTCTGAGAGACCGGGCTCCTTCTTCGGAAGGAGCCCTTTTCGTTCATGATCATCGTTCGGACGGAAGCGCGGTCTTTCTTTTGCGGGCAGGCGGCCGGCGCCAGCGTCCCCTCCATCTGTTCCAGGATCTCGAGATACTTTTTGGAAATGCCCTGCCGTTCCGCCGTACCACAGGCGTACATTTTCCGAATAAACCTATTATACCGCTAAGCGGATAGGTAAATAATCAAAAAAAGAATAAAAACATATTGACATAGTAGGTAAATAGATGTATGATGCAGACCAAGGAGAGAAAACATGAACCGTCAGGCAGAAAAAAACTGGATGAACATGTGTTGTCGAATGCCGGACTCCCGGACACAGAAGAGTCCCGGCAGCGCCTGCGCATATCCCGTTTTCATGACGGCAGGCCGATGTCGGTGACAGGACCGCAGGGTTTATGTGTCCGGGAGATCGTATCTCCCGGTTTTTTATTGATGAAACGTAAACAGAAAGGAAATGATCATGAGTACTTATAGATTCGAAACGCTGCAGCTTCACGTCGGACAGGAACAGGCGGATCCCGCAACGGATGCGCGCGCCGTCCCGATCTATCAGACGACGTCCTACGTTTTCCACAACAGCAAACATGCGGCCGACCGTTTCGGCCTTGCCGATCCCGGCAACATCTACGGGCGCCTCACGAACTCCACGCAGGAAGTGCTGGAGAAGAGGGTGGCGGCGCTCGAGGGCGGCAGCGCGGCGCTCGCGCTTGCGTCCGGCGCGGCGGCGATCGCCTACACGATCGAGGCGCTTGCGGCAGGCGGCGGCCATATCGTGGCCCAGAAGACGATCTACGGCGGCAGCTTCAACCTCCTGGCGCACACGCTCCCGCAGTACGGCGTGCAGACGACCTTCGTGAACGCGCACGACCTCGCCGAAGTGGAAGGCGCCATTACCGAAAATACCCGGGCCATTTTCCTCGAGACGCTCGGCAACCCGAACAGTGATATCCCGGACATCGACGCCATCGCGAAGATCGCGCACGATCACGCCCTTCCCCTCGTGATCGACAATACCTTCGGCACGCCGTACCTCATTCGTCCGATCGAACACGGCGCCGATATCGTCGTACATTCCGCGACCAAGTTCCTCGGCGGGCACGGCACGACCCTGGGCGGCATCATCGTCGAGGGCGGAAACTTCAACTGGAGAGCGGCCGGCAAATATCCGCAGATCGCGGATCCGAACCCGAGCTACCACGGTGTATCGTTCTATGACGCCGTAGGTCCGGCGGCTTTCGTGACCTATATCCGCGCGATCCTTCTGCGCGACACCGGCGCGGCCATTTCCCCGTTCAACGCCTTCCTCCTTCTGCAGGGCGTCGAAACTTTGTCGCTCCGCGTGGAAAGACATGCTGAAAACACCAAAAAAGTGGTAGAATACTTAGCGAAGCATCCGCTGGTCGAGAAGGTCGATCACCCGTCGCTTCCGGATCATCCGGACCACGCGCTGTATGAGAAGTATTTCCCGAACGGCGGCGCGTCGATCTTCACCTTCCGGATCAAAGGCGGGCAGGCGGAGGCCTGGAAGTTCATCGACAGTCTGAAGATCTTCTCGCTCCTTGCCAACGTTGCGGACGTCAAGAGCCTTGTGATCCATCCGGCGTCGACGACGCATTCGCAGCTTTCGGAAGCGGAGCTTGCGGAGCAGGGAATCTTCCCGAACACGATCCGCCTCTCCATCGGCACGGAGCACATCGACGACATCATCGCGGATCTGGAAAACGGGTTTGCGGCACTCTCGTAAGGGCCGGCTTCTGTCCGCCGGAAAGACAGGACAGAAAGGAAGAGCGCGTAACGAGATACAGCGCAGCACAGAATAAACGTATAGATGGCGGCACAGGAGCGCCGCAGGAAAGGAATATATCATGGCAAACATTTATAAGAGCGCAGCGGAACTGATCGGCAACACGCCGCTTGTGGAAGTGACGAACATCGAAAAGGAACTCGGTCTTAAGGCCACCGTCCTCGTCAAACTCGAGTACTTCAACCCGGCAGGAAGCGTCAAGGACCGTATCGCCAAGGCGATGATCGAAGACGCGGAGGAGAAGGGGCTTCTTAAGGAAGGCTCCGTCATCATCGAACCCACCTCCGGCAATACGGGGATCGGGCTGGCCTCCATCGCGGCCGCGAAGGGCTACCGGATCATCCTCACGATGCCCGAGACGATGAGCGTCGAGCGCCGGAACATCCTGAAAGCCTACGGCGCGGAGATCGTGCTCACCGAGGGCGCAAAGGGCATGAAGGGCGCGATCGCGAAGGCGGATGAACTGGCCGCGGAGATCCCGGGGAGCTTTATTCCGGGGCAGTTCGTTAATCCGGCGAACCCGGCGATCCACAAAGCGACGACGGGCCCCGAGATCTGGAAGGATACCGACGGGAAGGTCGATATCTTCATCGCGGGCGTAGGCACCGGCGGTACGGTCACCGGTATCGGCGAATATCTCAAGGAACAGAATCCGGCCGTCAAAGTCGTCGCGCTGGAACCGGATGATTCGCCGGTACTGTCCGAAGGCCGCTCCGGATCACACAAGATCCAGGGCATCGGCGCCGGGTTCGTACCGGCGGTCCTGAATACGGCGGTCTACGACGAAGTCTTCCGCGCAAAGCACGAAGACGCGTTCGCCGCGGCGAAGCTTCTCGCGAAGAAGGAAGGGATCTCGGTCGGCATTTCCTCAGGCGCGGCGCTCTTCGGCGCGATCGAACTTGCGAAGCGTCCGGAGAATGAAGGCAAAGTGATCGTGGCGCTGCTTCCCGACAGCGGAGACCGGTATTACTCGACGCCGCTGTTCACGGAATAAACAAGCGCACAGAGCCGGGAAAAGAAATAACTCTTCCCATTGAAACATACCCCCGCAGCCGGACGCCCGGCGGCGGGGGTATTCTTTGACTGCGGCTTGAGATCGTCAGATCGGGGCGATAAACCGTACGCCGTCGACGTGTTCCAGCTCCGAGAGCAGCGTTTCCGCGTCGACTTTTCCATCGGTATAGATCGAGAGCGTGATCTGCGCCGGACCGAAGGAATCGGCGGTGAGGCTCGTGGTCTCGATATCGCGGATGCGGTATCCCTTTTCCTGGGCATAACGGATGAGATCCGTCAGGTTCCGGCGGGCGTCGATCTCGCAGTAGAACGTCATCATGTACGGATGGCGGTTGATATGCAGATCGATCGTCGAAAGAAACTTCAGCGTGATGTACGTGAACAGGAAGCAGGCCAGGGCGGCGGTGTAATAGCCGGCGCCCAGCGCCATGCCGATGATGGCGGAGGACCACAGGCCTGCGGCCGTCGTAAGACCGCGCACCCGGCGGCTCCGGGTGACCAGGATCGCGCCGGCGCCGAGGAAACCGATACCGCTGATGACCTGCGCGCCCATACGCACCGGATCGCCGGTGCCTGTGGCGCGGAAGATAAACGCGTTCGTCATCATGACCAGCGCGGAGGCGTTGCTGACGAGGATGTAGGTCCGGAAACCCGCGGCCTGGTTTCGTTTTTCCCGCTCATAGCCGAGGATGCCGCTGCAGACGGACGTCAGCAGAAGGCGGACGATAATGGCGAGGATGTCCTGCATTTCCAGCCATTGCGGCGTATTCATTTTGTTTTCCCTCCTGCAAAAGAAAAGACGGGCCCCGGGAAGGCCTCTATAAGCAGATGGTAGGGAATCAGGCGGGAAAAGTCAAGTAAAACGGGCTTCGTCTCCGGCAAATGTCTCCGGACGGGGCCGGGCTTCGGCATAAGGAGAGCCCCGCGCCAAAAAGGTGTCCGCCGCATGGAATTATGCTATAATTTAATAAACCGGAGGAGGTGGGTATGGATAAAAAACTCTTTTCGCAGGCGATCGTCAAATTTGTTTCAGGACTTCTTCTCGTAGGCGTCCTGGTCTTTCTTCCCGCGGGGACCTTCTCATTCTGGCAGGGCTGGCTTCTTCTCGGGATCCTCTTTGTACCGATGTTTGCGGCCGGACTCATCATGATGAAGAAAAGCCCGGACCTTCTCCGGAAACGCCTGAACGTAAAAGAGGAGCAGAGCGAGCAGAAAACGGTGATCCTGCTCTCCGGCATCATGTTCCTTGCGGCCTTTATCTTTGCGGGCCTTAATTTCCGTTTCGGCTGGATCCGCCTGCCGGCCTGGGTGTCCGTTGCGGCGGCGGTCTTCTTTCTCATTGCTTACATGCTCTATGCGGAGGTCCTCCGGGAAAACGCGTACCTCTCCCGCACGATCGAGGTGCAGGAGAATCAGAAGGTCGTCGATACCGGGCTCTACGGGGTCGTCCGGCATCCTATGTATATGACGACGCTGATCCTGTTCCTTGCCATGCCGCTCGTCCTCGGGTCTCTCATTTCCTTTGTGATCACGCTGGCCTATATCCCGATCATCGCGAAGCGGATCCGCAACGAAGAGGAAGTGCTGGAGGACGGGCTCGAGGGCTATAAGGAGTATAAGAAGCGGGTGAGGTATAAAGTGATCCCGTTTATCTGGTAGCAGGCCGTTATTTCAAAAGAGGTTCGGAAAATGAAAAACAGATGGAGAAACCTTACGTGGATCCTTTCCGGCATCCTTGCGTTTTCCTGCGCACTGTCCGCGTGCGGGACGCCGATGGATCCGGTCACGCAGAGCCTGCAGGGAGAGTGGGCAGACGTCAACAGCAGCGCGGTCCTCGAGATCTCCGGCAGGACCCTCAGGATCCAGACGGGCTCCTGGTCCGAGAAATTCCCGTTCGAGATCCGGAATGCCAACGGGACGAACTATATCGTGAGCCCGGAAGGCAGCTACGGGTTTGAAATGATGTCGGAGATCCGGATCGGAGAGGACGGCGCCCTGACGGCCTATGAAATGGTGCTCGACGGCGATTCCAGGGAATTCCGCTTCGTCCGGAGAGAAGATCTCGAAAAGGAAAAGGAGATCGTGGACCTTTCGGAGGACGCGCCGAAAACGATCGAATCACGGGATATAGAGATGTTTTCTCTCACGTTTTCCGTAAGCGCCCGGCACTCCTATGATCTGGGAGATGAATGGCCGCACGGACGGTATTCCTGGACGATCGACAAAGACGGCGACGGAAGCTATGAAATGCAGTTTTCGATCTCCGGACCGTCCTACATCATCGCTCAGTTTTCCGATACGGTCACCGAAGAATACGTCCGGGGACTGGCGGATCTTATCGCGCAGGAAAACATCGCCGCAAACAACGGGTATTACCGGAAGAACAACGTCGATGCGGACGATTACAGCCTGTACGTCGATTACGCCTCCGGTGAGAATCTGGTGATACGGGCAGAGGGCAACGCGGCGGACGAGTGCATTCTCCCGCTGGAGAGCCTTCTTGCGTACGCCGCGCAGCAGGACATCATGCCGGAAGGATACTGACGCCGCGCTGAGCCGGCGCAGGCTGGCGCCGGCCTTATGAATAATCGTAAAAGCCTTTTCCGCTCTTTCTGCCGAGACGGCCTTCTTCGACCATACTCTTGTACAGGTCGTAGCCGACCGGTTTCTCGCCGCTTTCCTCGAAACGGCGGTTCATGATATCGAAGACAAGATCGATCCCGGTCAGGTCGTTCAGCCGGAACGGACCCATCGGATGCCCGAGTCCGTTCTCGCAGGCAAGATCCAGATCCTGATAGGTGCAGTAGCCGCCTTCGACGAGTTTCCGCGCTTCCGTATTGATCGCGGTCAGGATACGGTTTGCCAGAAAGCCGTCGATCTCCTTTTCGACACGGACCGGCGTCTTGCCGGTGCTTTTTGCAAAATCGCAGGCCGCATCGACGATCTCGTCCGAAGTATGTTCTCCCCGGCAGA
>JAFOIS010000016.1 GCA_017420605.1 Lachnospiraceae bacterium
AGGCCGCCCTGCTGATACACTTTTTTGAATCTGTCGATTTCTCTGAACATTGTCGTTCCCTCCGTTCTTCCTGCTGCGGTCTGTCCCGCTTTACCGGTTTCTTCCCTCCGGCGGCCCGATAAAAAAAGGCTTTTATCGGACCGTATTCCCGGAGGATATGCTTCCGATAAAAGTCTTGCGGTTTCTTCTGATCCGGAGCATTCCGTGCGGCCTGCCCGATCTGACGGTTTCAGATACGCTTTCGCGTTCGCTACTCCCTTTTATCTGTTAAAATTATTATACCGCAGGATTGTATGCATGTCAATACAATTCGATATATCGAACAATGGATTCCCATTTTTCTCCTGCAGCTCAGGCAGAAGCATTTTTCCGCGGGGCAATGCCGTACTTGTATTTTCCCTCAGGCCATACGATAATAAGATTAAGGAGGGCTATGCGATGAAGTATTATCTTTACAACTCGCTCGCAAACAACGGGATCCGGCCTGCGGTGAAAGAAGGCGTGACGCTGACCGACGCGGTCGGACTGGACTATGTTTCCTTTTTAAACGGACTCGCTCCGGAGGACGAGGTCGTGCTCATCGGCGGAGACGGTACGCTGAACTACTTCGTCAATGCCGTGAAAGGCACAAAGATCCGGAACAAAATCTATCTCCTAGGCAGCGGCACCGGCAACGATTTCCTTGCGGATATCGGCAAAGCGCCGGGCGAAGAAGTCCCCGTCAACGAATACCTTACCAATCTTCCGACCGTTTACGTCAAAGGTGAGGAGAAGCTCTTCCTCAACAACATGGGCTTCGGGATCGACGGCTACTGCTGCGAAGTCGCCGACGAGATCAAGAAGACCGCTCCCCAGAAAGAGATCAACTATGCCGGCATCGCCATCAAAGGCCTGCTCTTCCATTTCCGCCCCTGCCACGCGACCGTCACGGTCGACGGCGCAGTGCATGAATTCGACGACGTCTGGATCGCCCCGACGATGAAGGGCCGCTATTACGGCGGCGGCATGAACATGGCGCCGGAGCAGGACCGCGCCAAAGACCGCCTGACCGTCGTCGTCTACCACTGCCGCTCCAAGATAAAGGCGCTGATCGCCTTCCCGTCCATTTTCAAGGGTGAACACGTAAAGAAGACCGATATGGTCAGCGTCTTCACGGGAAATGATATCTCCGTCCGGTTCTCCCGCCCCTGCGCCGCGCAGATCGACGGCGAGACCGTACTTGACGTTACGGAATACAGAGCTGTGCTCGAAAAATAAAAGGGCCGCATCCTCTGAAACACAAACTGACCCCCGGGAATCAGATCTGGATCTGATTCCCGGGGGTCTTCTGCGCCGCGCTTTCGTGCAGCGCCATATTTACGCTTCCGGTTTTGCTTCACCCTTTACGGTGACGTCCGCGCCGGTCAGCTCGATCTTGCGGTTCACTTTGGCATCATAGGTGCCGGCCTTCATGATCTCCGTGAAGTCGACGCCCGTCGCTTCGGACATCGTATCGAAGACCTGTTTCATGACCACCGGAAGATTTCCGGAGATCTGGGAGGCGCCATTTGCGCCGTCCCCGGTGCCGTAGATGTTGATCTTGTCGATCTGGCCGAGCGGTTTTGCGATCTCCGCCGCCATCTGCGGCATGATCTTGATCATCATTTCGGCCATCGCGGCGCCGTTATACTTCTTGTAGGCTTCCGCCTTCTTCTCCATCGCTTCCGCTTCCGCAAGGCCCCGTGCCCGGATGGCTTCCGCCTCCGCCAGACCCTTCGCGGCGATGCCGGCCGCTTCGGCGTCATATTTCGCTTTGATACCGGCAGCTTCCTGCTCGGCGGCGAACTTATCGGCTTCCGCTTTGGCTCTTCTTGCTTCCGCGTTCTTTTCCTGTTCGTACTTCGCGGCCTCCGCGTTTTTCTGGCGCTGGATCAGCGCCGCTTCCGCGTCCCTTGCCGCTTTGTACTTATCGGCGTCCGCTTTCTTTTCGATCTGCGCAGCCAGCTCCTGCTGTTTCACGACGACTTCCTGCTGACGAAGTTCGGCTTCGCGTTCCGCTTTCGCGATCTGCGCGTTCACCGTCGCCGCCTGGATCGTCTTCTGCTGCACCTGGGTCTGGATCTCGTAGGCTGCGTCCGCTACCGCTTTCACGGTATCCGCGTTCCTCTTGAGTTCCGACTGTTTGATCGACAGCGCGTTGTTCTTTTCCGCGATCTCCGTCTGGGCCGCGACCCGGGCGTCGTTGGCAGCCTTATCGGCTTCCGCGCGGGCGATTGCCACGTCGCGTTCCGCCTGGGCTTTCGCGATGGCCGCATCCTTCTTGATCTTGGAGGTGTTGTCCATACCGAGGTCGGTGATGAGACCGTTTTCGTCGGTCACGTTCTGGATGTTGCAGCTCAGGATCTCGATGCCGAGCTTCTTCATGTCCCTGGACGCTTTCTCCATGACCTGATCCGAGAAGGAATCCCGGTCGGTGTTGATGGTCTTGAGCGCCAGCGTGCCGATGATCTCACGCATGTTGCCCTGCAGCGAATCCTGCAGATCCATCGTGATCTGCTGCGGATTCTTGTTCAGGAAGTTCTTTGCCGCCAGCTGGATCGCTTCGGCGTCCGTGCCGATCCGTACCTTTGCCACCGCGTCCACGTTGACGTTGATGAAATCATTGGTCGGTACCGACTGCTCCGTTTTGATATCCACGGTCATCTGACCGAGATACAGGGTGTCTACCCTCTCCAGGAACGGCATCTTTACGGCTGCGCGTCCGATCAGGATCCGCGGGGTCCTGCGGAGACCTGAGATGATGAACGCTTTGTCCGGCGGCGCCTTTACATATCCGGCCGCTACGACGACGATCATGAAAACGATGACCGCCAGGATCGGGATCCATTTCCCCGGATTGATCCCCGCCAGGGATACCGTCACAAGACCGCTGCTTCCTCTTAAAAGTTCCATCATTGCTTTTGCCCCTCCCAAGGCTCTGTTTTCGCCGTTTTCCGCCGGCTTTCACCGGCTCTGCGGCTTTCCTTTTCTATGCCTTCGGGGGATGCGTTCTTTCTTTCATAAAGAAAGACTTTTATCGGAACGCACCCCCGAAGGATGGTTCTCGATAAAAGTCTTGCGATCTCTTCTGATACGGAGATCCCCGAGCGGGTCTCTCGTCCTGACGGTCTCAGCTGCGCTCTCGCGCTCGCTACTCCCTTTTATCTGTTGGAAATAATGTATCACGGGATTGTATCGATGTCAATACAATTCGATATTTCGAACAGAATGTTTAGCAAACAGGATCACCCCTCGCCGAACGGATCCGCCTTTAGCTGTTCTGTAAGTTTTTCAAATGCGGTCTGCGCATCCATATTTCCGGAGAAGACGTCGTCGAAAAGCGACAGCCCCTCCGCTAGGACGTTCGCGGTATATTCATTAAAGGTCATGAAAAACGGACTGCAGCTGTCTGCTTCTGTCTTGAAGACCTTGACCGCTTCCGGGAAGACCAGCTGATCAGACGTCATGTTCGTCAGGACCGGGAAGGTGCCGCAGGCATTCTGCAGATACTTGAAGTGCTCAGGTTCGAACATCCAGTTGAAGAAGATATCCCTTGCTTCCGCGACATTCGGATCATCGACCTTAGCCAGACCGATCGCACTTTCCGGCGTAGAAGCAATATATACAGTCTTTCCGGGATCATTGAACGGGATCGGCGTCATACGTGCCTTTGCGGGATCACCGCCGTTGTATTCTTCGATGCCGCCAACGATGCTCGCCGCCATCCAGTTGCCGGCAATGGCCATCGCGCACTGCCCGTCCGTCATGATCGCGATCACGTCGTCATCGCCGTTCTGGGAAGAGCCTGTCATCATATATGATGCCAGTTCGTCAAACCGCTCGATCGCCTTCGGATAGTCCGTAAGATTCAGTTCGCCCTTCTTCGAGAGTTCTTCAAATTTTCCGCCGCCAAGTTCATCCGGATAGGCATTGAGCAGGATCGCCTCAAAAGGCATCCAGCCGGGCGTCGTGGTGACCGGGTTGCCCGCTACCGTAATAACACCGGTATCTGTCTTTTCCTGAAGATCCCTGCAGCACTGAATGAATTCATCCCAGTCTTTCGGTGCTTCTGTCCAGCCCGCCTGCTCAAGTATCGCCATGTTAAGATACAGGGCCGAATAAGCGTTTCCCTGCGGGATTCCGTAGCACACATCGTGATAGGTGTATGCGTCCAGGGATGCCTGCGGTACATTTTCAGCCGCGTCATAAGAACGGATATCGAGCAGTTTTCCCTCATCAACAAGCTGGAAATAA
>JAFOIS010000151.1 GCA_017420605.1 Lachnospiraceae bacterium
GGAACCATTCATGCTCGTCCGACGTATGATTCACGACAAGGTCCATGATGAGGCGCATCCCCCGCGCATGGACACCCGCAAGCAGCTCGTCGAACTCCTCCATCGTGCCGAAGTCGGGATTTATCGCGTGATAATCGCGGATGTCGTATCCGTTGTCGTCCATCGGGGAGTCATAGATGGGCGAGAGCCAGAGCGCGTCGACGCCGAGGTCCTTTAAATAATCCAGTCTGGAAATGATCCCCTTAAGATCGCCGATCCCGTCGCCGTTGCCGTCGCAGAAGCTGCGGGGGTAGATCTGATAAAAGACCGCTTCCTTCCACCAGGCCGGCTGATACGTGCCGCTCCCCTTGCCCGGCACCTCTTTTTCGGAGTTGACGAGGTGCAGGAACGTCGGAAGGAAATCCTTCGAAAGCTTCCCGCCCATCAGCTTCGGAATGATCGAAAGCGGCAGATTCGCGACGACGGGATTCGTGACAACGGACCGGCTGATGCCTGTCTGCAGAAGCAGTTTTTCCAGGATGTCATGGCCGACCGGCGTCTTATAGAGACTTCCGATCGTACTGCGCGCTGTGAGGTCTTTGATTTTCTGTTCTTTCATGCCGTCTCCTTTTCCTGCCGCCGATCCGGGCCTGTTCAGTAGTATTGTACCGCAGGATCCGCTCCGATAAAAGAATCACTTTTTTTGAAAAATACAGGCGCCGATTATAAAAACGTGTTGCACATCGTCAGGATCATATGTATAATATGTGAATAATTATGCACTTACTTGCCTGAAAATGAATATGGCAGGGCACAGCCGGTGCATAAAGGCGCGGCTCTTCCGTCCGTTCAAAGCAGGGACCGGCCGCCGGCACAAGCCGCCTTACGGCAGGCCGCTGCGCTAAGCAATAAAGGGGGTAACAGGCAATGGCAGCAACACAGATCCTTATCATGATCACGATGATCGTCTATCTCGGCGGAATGATCGGCATCGGCATCGCCTATTCCAGGCGCAACCGTACGGTGGACGATTTCTATCTGGGCGGACGCAAACTCGGCCCGCTCGTTACCGCGATGAGCGCGGAGGCCTCGGACATGAGCTCGTGGCTTCTCATGGGCCTTCCCGGCGTCGCGCTCCTTGCCGGCCTGCCGGAGGCGGTATGGACCGCGCTCGGTCTTGCGGTCGGCACCTATATCAACTGGCTCGTCGTCGCAAAGCGCCTCAGGATCTATTCCCATAAGATCGGCGCCCTGACGATCCCGGAGTTCTTCTCAAAACGGTACCACGATGAAAAGAACGTCCTGAACCTCATCGCGGCGGTCGTCATCGTCGTCTTCTTCATCCCGTACACCGCGTCCGGCTTCAATGCCTGCGGCACGCTCTTCTCGACGCTCTTCGGGGTGAATTACTTCACGGCGATGCTGCTGTCCGCCATCGTCCTTATCATCTACGTCACGCTCGGAGGCTTCCTCGCGGCGTCGACGTCCGACTTCATCCAGTCCATCATCATGACGATCGCCCTTGTCGTGATCGTCGGCTTCGGCGTTTCGACTGCCGGCGGCTGGGGTGCCGTCGCGGCCAACGCGCAGTCGCTTCCCGGCTACCTCAACCTCTTCCAGGGTTATGACGTCTCCTCCGGCGGTCCGGCTTCCTACGGTCCGCTTGTCGTGGCATCCACACTGGCCTGGGGGCTCGGATATTTCGGCATGCCGCATATCCTGCTCCGTTTCATGGCGATCGAAGACCATAAAAAGCTGACCCTCTCCCGCCGCGTCGCGACGGTCTGGGTCGTGATCTCCATGGGTGTGGCCATCCTCATCGGTATCGTGGGCAACGCCATGATCGCGAACGGTTCGCTTGCGGGCATCGAAGCCGCAAACAGCCAGCGCATTATCATTTACATCGCGGATCTTCTGTCGAAGAACGGCGTGCTTGCCGCGGTCGTCGCCGGTCTCATCCTCTCCGGGATCCTCGCCGCGACCATGTCCACCGCGGACTCGCAGCTCCTTGCGGCGGCGTCCAGCATTTCCCAGGATATCGCCCATGATATCTTCCAGCTGAAGCTTTCCCAGAAGAAGCAGATGCTGCTCGCGCGGATCACGATCGTCATCATCGCCATCATCGCCGTCATCTGGGCACGCGAGGAAGGCTCCGTGTTCTACATCGTCTCCTTCGCCTGGGGCGGCTTCGGGGCCGCATTCGGACCGGTGATGCTCCTGGCCCTCTTCTGGAAGAAGAGCAACAAATGGGGCGCGCTCGCCGGCATGCTGACCGGCGGCATCATGGTCTTCGTCTGGAAGTACCTCGTCCGGCCGCTCGGCGGCGTCCTCGATATCTATGAACTTCTGCCGGCGTTCATCATCGCGCTCATTGTGAACGTCATTGTCTCGCTCGCCACGGGCGGCGCGGAAAAAGAAGTCGTATCGGAATACGAAAGCATCCGGTCCTGAAAACGTCTTCTTCCGGACCGGTGCCCGGGCCGTCATGTTATAAACCTAAAGTACAAATATTCTGCAGTGTCACGCAAAAGACCGCTTCCCGGAAAAGGAAGCGGTCTTTTATACATTCTTATGCGGCGCGCGGTCTCAGCTCGTAAATCCCTGCTGGCTGTCGCCGTGGAAGTCACCGCGCGTGCCTGTCGAGATCTCGTAGGAAGCGCCGCTCTCGAAGGTAAACACATTTGTCGAACTGTATTTGCCTTTCGGCCCGAAGGCTTCCTCGTCGGAGATCCAGGTCTCGCCCCGCGCGATCTTGAGGGTGTACCGGCCGCACGGGAAGCTCATCGTCGTGCTCTCTCCCGGAGAAAGCAGGACCTGGAATTCCGTACTGCCGTCCATCCGTACGAGCCTGAAGCAGGCGGAAAGGTCTCCGGCCTTCAGATACAGCTTGCTTGTGCCCGGACCGTACGGCTCGTTCCTTGCGGCTTCCTCTTCCTGCCGTTTCCTCTCTTCTTCCGCCGCCCGGCGCTCCTCTTCGGATATCTTCGCTTCCTCCTCCGCGGCCTGCTGTTCCTTTACAAACGCCTCCGACAGCTCCGCGCTCTCCGCAAGTTTATCTCTGAAAAGAATGGTCCCCGGCACGTCCTGCGAAAGGTCGTCGCACTGGGAGTACATGTATTCTCCCCATTCATCCGTCCGCACGTCGTAGATGTCAAGATAGAGGAAGCCGCCTCCGGCGTCCGCGATGCGCACGTCCCAGCCGATATAACTGTCGCGGACGATCGCGTATTCCTCCTTTGTGCGCGTATTATAGCAGTACGGGCGGCTCACGGTCAGCACGATGTCGCTCCCGCCCCATTCCTGCACTTCCTGATACTTCGTATAGATGAGGTAATCGCCCCAGACATACAGCGTATCCCCGAAGCGGCCCGTGACGCCTTCCGGCGTGACCGTTCCGTCCTGATCCGCACGCAGGATCTCGAATTCATACTGACGCCAGTCCTCATAGACCGGCTGGTCCGGCAGCGCCTTGAAATAGTATACCTCGTAATGGTCGTTCACATAGAAGGGCGTAAAGCCGTAGGTGTCCGGCTCCGCGACCTGTTTGACGGTCATATTCTCCCGGTCGAAAAGGCCGATCTTCCGCGCACCGGTCTCCGGATCAAAAACAGAATAAAAGATCCCGTCCCCGGACGGCTTCGCCAGCGTGATCTCGCCGCCGTCCGGCGTGAACTTTGTTTCCGTCCAGGTATCCGTGCCGGTCAGCTCCTGAAAAACGAGGACGCCGTCCCGCAAAAAGACGAGTTCCTCACCCCATACAAAAAGATTCTCAACGGGCCTTGCGGCGTTGTCGGTCCTGATCCATTCCATTTCCGCCGCGTCCATATCCATGCGGCAGAACCCGCTCTTTAAGGCGGTCCGGTTATAGAAGTAAATGGCGGACCCGTCGCACCAGACGGGTCCGCATCTGCCCTGTGCAAGACGCACCGGCTGATCGATCGAAAAATCGGTCATGTACAGGCCGTCGTCTGCCGATCCGAGCACATTTTCCTCAACTCCCGGATTCGTCGCAAAAATGAGACAGTCATACATACTGACCATACGGCTGCCAAAAAGGGAGGGCCCGTGCTCCAGGTCCGCTATCATGCGGACCGGCTCCGCGGTCTTCTCCGCCCCGGCCGTTCCCTCTTCGGCATCCTCTCCGGCAGGTTCTGCCTCTCCTTCTTGAACGGAATCGCTGTCCGTATCGGCACCGCCGGACATATTTTCCGCAGGCGCCGAGGCATTCCCGGAACGCGCTGCACTGCCCGTACGGCCGCAGCCGGCAAAAAGAAGAAGCGCCGCAAGGACCGCGGCCAGAAGCCGGTATCGGAAAGCTTTGTGTTTCATCGGTAAACCTCCAAATCTGATCACTAAATATTGATGCCCATGATCATCAGCACGATCTGCGCGATGCACAGCAGCACAAAGACCGCCATGCCGGCGTTGAGCCAGACCGTACGGAAGGCGGTACCCTGCGGCAGCTCTTCTTCCGCCGGCCGGAAAATGAGCTTCTTTACGCTGAGAAGGAACAGTACGAGTCCCGTGATGAACAGAAGAAGGATGACGATCAGGAAAAGGCCCACCAAGGCCAGTTTCCCGGCCATCTCCGGGTGCTGGGCAATGACGGCCTCCGCCGCGGCGGGATCGGCCGGATCGATCATATCCATGATCCCGCTCCGGAGAAGCAGGATGCTGGCAAGGTTGCCCATCGTGTTGATCGCCATATGCAGCAGGATCGTATACCGCAGCTTCCCGGTCCGCGTATAGACGTATCCGAGAACGAATCCGAGCAGCATCGCGTAGATGAACTGCTGAAGATTTCCATGGAACAGACCGAAGCAGACCGCGGACGTTGCGATGGCAAGCTTCTCGCCGTGCCGCCGCAGGCGGTCGATGAGGCACCTGCGGAAAATGAACTCCTCGAAAATGGGTGCGAGGATGCAGGTCACAAGAAGCTGCAGCGCAACGGAACTGCCGGACATGAGATTCGTCAGAGGATTCTGGGCCGCCGCCGCGCCGCCCAGAAGAGACGCCAGGAGCGTTCCGACGATGTTGCCGGTATACATGAAGAAAATGCCGATCGCGAATGCCTTAAGCCACTTTCCGAAACCGAAACGGTACGGCACCTCGGCGGGAGCGGCCGGGACCGCGGATCCCGCCGTCCCCTTTTCCGGCTGCGGTGCATCCCATGCTCCGGTCACGCCTGCCGGCTGCGGCGCAAAGGCCGCCGTCTTTTGCGGATCCGCCTCTCCTTCCTCCGCACCGACGGATACATAGACCGGCTGCACGAGGACCGGCTGCTTTCTGCTGTCCATCGCGGAAGCCGGCAGCATGCCGGTCGGGCGGAACGCCGGGATCTTTTTCATGACAAAGTACGCGGCAGGGATCGCCACGGCGTAGATCGGAAGGAACATCGCCGGCCAGAAGATGTACGGATTCTCACTCCAGCCCGGCACGGTCTTTGTGAGGACCGCCTGCACCGCAAGCTGGAGTCCCGCGGAAAGAACGAACATAACGATAAGCGCAAGACCGATCCGCGCACATTTCTTCCGTACGCTGTCCAGATCCTTCGCCATACCGGCAACGCCCGTCCTGCCCCGCCCGGGCTCAAGCGCCGCGGCCGCAAGCAGCAGGAAGATCAGGCCGATCACGATATTGACCGCCGTGCAGATGACGGCGCCGGCCGGCACCTCGTCCATGACGATCGCCACCGCCAGGATGGCGACGTCCGGCAGCAGGCCGAAATAAAGGAACAGGATCGTCGCGAACTGCCGGACCATCTTATCGACGTGCTCCGGCAGAATCAGCGCCATGCAGGTAGAAGTATTCGTCGCGAAGAAATCGATGGAAACGAGGACCGGCAGCCACACGAAGACCTTGAGCGGATTCGCGGGCAGAAGGATGCAGATCAGCGCCAGCGCCGGCAGAAGGTCCAGAAGGCAGTTCATCGTGCCGCCGAGCAGCGACCAGAAGATCTTGCTGCGGCTCTTTTCCGGAATAAGGCGGAAATAATCGTTTTTCGCGTCTTCCTCGAGCGGGTTCCCCATGGCCCGGTAAAATACGAGCACCGCAAGCGTAAGCACACCCGGAAGGGGGCTCTCCGTCTCGAAAACGAACCGGCAGAGCGCGGTGACCGCCGCGGCCGCCAGAAGATAGGTGATCGTCGTTTTCGTGAAATACCGGAGCTTCGCGAACCGGAAACGGTTGTACAGCGCCTTCCAGAAGAATACGCTCGCGCCGAAGCCGCGCGTCATGCCGTCCCGCCGGAGTTTTTCGCTCCGGTCCTTTTTGTTCCGCTGGACGAACGAGCGGCCTTCGTTTGCGGCTTCCAGGATCGCCGCCGTCTGTTCGGACTTAGCCATGGCGTCTTCATAGAAATCCGCCTTGATCCGCCAGATGAATACGACGAGCAGCGCCATCGTCACGATAAGAAGTCCGAAGCACAGGAGTGCAAGGGCCGTCTTTCCCTCCGCCGCGAACATCACGATGCCCTTGAGCCAGCCGATGACAGGAACAAAGCGCGTCCAGGGCGCGTTGAAGGTCCGCACGGCCGCTTCAAACGGCGTTCCGCCGCCTGTAAGGTAAGAGATGAGGAACGCGGCCGCCAGAAGCCCCAGCACCGTATACACGGCGGGCGTAATGTATTTCTTGCGGGAAGGTTCCGTCGAGGTATAGGTATAGATCAGCACCTGCAGAAGCTTGGCGACCATCAGCATGAGCCACCAGACGATGATGACCGCGAAGGCGCCCGGCACGCCGATCCCCGGGATCCGCTGCAGGTTGAAGACCTGGAACAGAAGGTAGATCGTCGCCGCGAACATGGCGCCCATCTGCATGACCAGACGGAACATCAGGATGGTCTGCGGCCGGTGAGGCGACGGGAACAGCAGGTTCACGTCCGCGGGCAGGAAGATCTGGCCGCCGTGTTTGTCCGCGCCGAGGATCTGGATCGTAAACATCACGAGCAGGACGGCAAGGACCGCCAGTTCCATGATGGCCCTTCCCTTTGCCGCTCTTTCTTCTTCGTCCACCGGCTCCTCTTCGCTTTCGGGGAGCAGTTCCTCCACTTCCTCCGGAAGGTCGTCGATATCGCCGCCCTCTTCTTCGTCCTCCGTGAAGATCTCTTCCATGGCTTCCGCGTTGTCCTTCATCTCGCTTAACGTCCCCGCGCCGAAGCCGATAAGCCCGCCCATTACCGCGCAGATCAGAACGAACAGGAGGACCTTCGATTTGAAGATCTTCCGGATCTGATTGACAAAGGAATGAAGGGCGTAATAGCCAAACATTTTTATCATGATCGTATCTCCAGAACCGGCTCCCGATCACGGCAAAGCTCCCGCACGCGGGTCTTCGCCTGCCGTCAGCCGGAAGAATCTTTACCGGGAAAACAGTCCGCGCCGCGGTTTCTTTGCCGCGGCATCTTCCGCGCCGTCATCTCTGCCGGCCCCGTCGGCTGCGTTTTCGGAAAGTGACGAATCCTCGGGAGAAAGGCCTTCCGTGACCTCGAAGAAGAGATCCGTCAGCGATTCGCCGCTCTCGTCCAGTTCCCTGCGCGCAACGTTGGCCTTTACCTTGCCGTGCTGCATGATGACCGTACGATCCCAGAGCATGTCGACGCTGTCGATGATGTGCGTCGAGACCATCAGCGTCCTGCCGGCGGCGCTCATTTCCTCAAACACGAGTTTGAGCTCCTTGATCGCATGCGGATCGAGGCCGATCATCGGTTCGTCGAGCAGCAGGATCTGCGGATCCGGCAGAAGGCCGAGGCAGAGGTTCAGCTTCTGCTGCATGCCCTTTGAAAGCTCGTCCCCGAATTTCTTCCGGTGGTCGTAAAGGTCGAAGCGCTTAAGCAGCATCTCGATCCGGTCCTTATAATCCGTCATGCGGTAGGCCCGCGCGATAAATTCCAGATGTTCCGAGACCGTCAGGTTCGGATAGAGCGACGGCAGCTCGGGAATATAGCCGAGGATCCGCCGCGCCTCGACGGATTTGTTCGGCAGCCCGTTCACGAGGATCTCGCCGTCGTACTTGAGAAAGCCGATGATGGACTTCATGATCGTGCTCTTGCCGGCGCCGTTCGGTCCGAGAAGGACCGTGACGCTTCCGTCGTCGAGCGTGAAGCTGACGTCGTCGCAAGCGAGCGTCTTGCCGTACCGTTTTGTGACATGTTCTACCTGCAGCATAGATTCCTCCTCAATATCCTCTCTTCGGCTTCCGGTTCAGTACGAAGCCGACCGCCGCACCGACGATACCGCCGATGATGTGCGACAGATTGGAGATGTTATCCTTTACAAATATTCCCTCATAGACCTGCTGGCCGATGAAGATCAGCGCTACGAGAATGACCGTGACCGGGATCTCCCCTTCGTGAAATCCGGTGAACGACGTCAGCAGAATGAACGCGAAGACCACGCCGCTCGCCCCGCAGAGCGCCACGTTCGGAAAGAAGACGTAGTTGACCGCGGCGGTGATGAGCGCCGTGACGGCGATCATTTCCACAATGCTGATCCTGCCGTATTTCTCTTCGAGCATCGGCCCCAGAAGAAGGATATACGACATGTTGCCGATGTAGTGCTGCCACCCGGAATGCCCGAGCACATGCGTAAAGAACCGCACCCAGGTAAGCGGCGACCGGAGCGGGGAATGCCAGGTCATGAAAAAGGCCTGGCCGATCCTGCCGCCGGTCAGGGTCGACGCGATGAGCGCCGCGAGGCTGAGCGCCGCGA
>JAFOIS010000152.1 GCA_017420605.1 Lachnospiraceae bacterium
AGTCCCCAGTCCGCCGTCCCGCCGGCATTTGTAAAGCCGAGCACGTCGCACGCGAGCGTATTCATCGGATATACGCGGCTGTAGCTGTCTTCGAACCAGATGCCCCGGACGTGGCTTCGCTTGTCCCTTTCTCCCTCCGACACCGTCGTGTCGTCAAGATAGGCTTCGAACGCCTGCTTTTCCTCGACCGTCAGTCCCTTGCGGACGATACGGTAACGGCTCTCCCGTGTCTCTTCATTCGTAAGGAGCGCGCGGACGTACTGTTCGTCTGCGCCGAGTTCTTCCACGAGCGCTTCGATCGTAGGCTCGTAATAGACGGCTCTGTGATTCAGGTCCTCCTCATTTGCGGCATAGCAGTCCAGAATGACGTTGTAGACCTTTCTGCTCGTCGCGAGGATATTGCCGTTCGCGTCGAGGATGTCGCCGCGGCGGTACGGGATCGTCGTGCTCGAATAACGCTGCTGGGACTGGGCGAGCACTTCGCGGGCATACTGCTGCCCGCTCGATGCCGAGATCACGGTCAGACGGATCGCGAGCGCAACAAAAGCCAGCACTACCGCGATAAACAGTCCTGCCAGCTTTCTTCGCATCTTCTGATTCAGTTTTCCATAAACGGACTCTTTCCGTCCGGATCTCCAGCGGTATCGATTGCTCATGACTTGCGGCCGTTATTCTTCCGGCACTTCCTGGTATACTCTCACATAGCCGGCGTCATCAGCATTATACCACAATATTTGGTCTTGTGCAGCGTATTTCATACCATATCTTCGCATAGCCGTATCACGGACGGCGATCAGGTCGACCCCGTTCATGATATCGCTGTAGACCGCGTCGTTCTCCGCCCTGAGTTGGGCAAGTTCCGTGCGCAGCGCGGCATTTGCCTTATTCTGGGCCGTGATGGCGGCTTTCATGCGAAGGAACTGTACGCACATCAGCGTCGTTGCGATCGCCACGACCGCGAGAAACAGTACGAAACCGCGGCTCATCGCAAGCGCTCTCGAACGGTTCTGTTTCGTCCGGACGCTGACGATGCCCCTTTGCGCCGCAGCCTGTGCCGTATTGCCGCCGGTACGGGCATAGACGCGGGACACAGCGTAACCTGTACGCTCCGTTCCTGAATTCACCCTTCTGTGCTGTGACCGCGTCATGATCTTACTTCTCCGTGTGCCTATCTTTTCCGGCCGCGCCTTCACCGCAGCCGGGTCCTTTGCTCTTTATACCTGTTCGCAGTGTCTTTCAAACACGCGCAGTTTCGCGCTCTTTGCGCGGGAATTGTCCGCCAGTTCCTCTTCGGAGGCCGTGACAGGCTTCCTGGTGATGACGATGCCTTTCGGTTTTCTGCCGCAGGCGCAGACCGGGAAATCCGGCGGACAGATACAGGGATCTTCCGCGGTATGGAATGCGGTCTTCATGATGCGGTCCTCCAGGGAATGGAAGGTGATCACGGCGATCCTGCCGCCGTCGCTGAGATGATCGATCATGCCCGAAATCGTGTCGGAAAGGCCTGACAGTTCATCGTTCACGGCGATGCGGAGAGCCTGAAACGTCCGTTTTGCGACGTGTCCTCCTTTTTCCCGGAATCTTTGCGGTATCGTCTTTTCAATGATCGAAACAAGTTCTCCCGTCGTCCTGACCGGGCTTGTTTCCCTGACCTTTACGATCCGCATGGCGATCTGCCTTGCGAATCTCTCTTCCCCGTAACTGCGCAGGATCTCCGCGATCGTATCGGCGTCGGCCCTCTCCAGCAGTTCGGCCGCAGTTTCTCCCCTGCTGCGGTCCATCCGCATATCGAGCGGCGCGTCGTGCAGATACGAAAATCCCCGTTCGGGATTGTCGATCTGGTAGGAGGACACTCCGAGGTCCAGAAGGATACCGTCCACCCGCGTAAATCCGGTCTCCCCGAGTACCCTTCCGTACTCACCGAAATTCGCGTGGCACAGCACCGTCCGGTCCCGGTATGGCGCAAGGCGCTCCCCAGCTGCCCTGAGCGCTTCCTCATCCCGGTCGATGCCGATCAGCTTTCCTTCGCTGCTCAGACTTTTGGCTATCCCGCTCGCATGTCCGCCGCCGCCCAGCGTTCCGTCCAGATATACACCGTCGGGGCGAATGTGCAGAAGCCGTATCACTTCTTCATAAAGGACCGGCTTATGAACAAACTCCATTTCCGTCTCCCTGTGCTGAAAGACCGTAGGTCAGATCCTGATGTCCAGCGCCTCGATCTGTGCCGAAATGGCGCTCTCATCACCGAAATCACTTACTTCTTTCCAGCGGTCCGGATTCCAGATCTCGAAGTTGCTGAGGTTGCCGCTGATCACGACGTCTTTCGTAAGCTTCGCATGCTCACGGAGCTTGGCGGACAATAAGATTCTCCCCTGCTTATCGATCTCGCAGTACTCCGCCGTCGTGCCGACAAATCTCCTCCACTTGCGATAGTCAGCCTTTCCGGTAGTCAGTTCCAGCCAGCGCTGCGCATATTCCTGGAAACCCGCTTCGGTATAGACGACAAGATTCCCGTCGAGGCCGCACGTGACGACGAGCTTCTGCTCGCCGATCTCATCGCGGTATTTCGACGGGATGATGATTCTCCCTTTTGCGTCCAACGCGTGTGCGTATTCACCAAGGAACATTTATGGCACCACTTTGAAACATTTTCTACCATTTCCTACCACTACGTTCTCATCTTACACCCACCCCATCGTAAATGCAACAATTAGTCTTTATTTTTTGTTAATTTTCCGCTGCTTTTTCCCAGCCCCGGGCTCTCTTTTCCCACATAAGACAGACGCGGATAAGAAAGCTTTTACCGGCGTTCCTTATCCGCTCCGATCTGTTTCGGAACCGCAAAAAAGCGGATAAGGTCACGCCGCATGGCGTTCCTTATCCGCTTCTGTGGTTCTATGAAGTTTTTTCGGCGGAGGATCAGTCTTCGTCCGCGTTTTCGTTCAGCATATCGGCGCGGGCCTTGATCTGCTTCTCCTGGATATCCGGCGGCGCCTGTTCATAGCGTACGAACTCGAAGGAGAAATCGCCGCTGCCGCCGGTCATCGAACGGAGGGTCGTGCCGTAGCCGTAGATCTCGAGCTGCGGGATCTCCGCTTCGACGATTGTGAAGCCCTTGTGCTCA
>JAFOIS010000017.1 GCA_017420605.1 Lachnospiraceae bacterium
AGGCCCGCGAAGATGCGGCGGGCGACTGCGAGGAGAAGCAGGGCGAGAACAAGAAGAATACACAGGAGCAGGGTAGGCAGCTGCGACGTCAGCAGAACTTTGACATTCTGCTTTCGTATCCTGCCCATCTGTATCAGGGTAAAGACGGCCGACAGGATACTCGTAAGGAAATAGAATACGACCGGGATCATGACGGCCCGGTATGACTTCCGAGCGGCAAAAAGGAAAGCCATCACGAAGAGAGCGAGCGACAGCAGATAGAAAAGGCCGGTGACGATCGTGAACGCGTTCCGCATCCGCATGACCGTCCAGACGGTATAGACAAGGTACAGGATGAGAGCGACGAGGCTCAGCGCTGCGCTGACGATGCACATGATCTTGCCGATGGGGTTCTGGCCGCCCTGCAGGGAGGCTGCGGGTGAGGCCGGCGACGCAGCAGCGGGCGCAGGCGTTACCGGCTGCGGCGGGATCGGCGCTGCCGGAACGGGGTCAGGCTGGATAAAGCCTGCGGCGGCATCCGGAACGGACGGCAGCGGCGTACCGCAGTTCATGCAGAATTTCATGTTATCAGAGCTTTCTGCTCCGCAGTTCGGACATTTCATGTTCCCACCTCATTACGCCTCCGGTAACAGAATCATTGTAGCACAATCGTGCCGTAAATGAACAAGAGGGAGTGTATTTTTTGCGGTTTTTCTGTATAATAAAACAAATGATGAAGAAGAACGCAGGAAACAGAAAATGCCGGAGATGCGCGGCGGCGGTATTTGCCGTCGCCTGTTTTACGCTGCTTTGCGCAGGGTGCGGTTCGTCCGCCTCGGAAGCAAAGAGCGTATCACGCGAGTTTTTCGCGATGGATACGGTCATGCAGCTTGCGGTGAACGGCCGGAACGCGGAAAGCGCGGCGGATCTGGCGGCAGCTGAGATCACAAGGCTCGAGAAGCTTCTCGACGCGGGGGCGGAAGACAGCGAAGTCGGACGGATCAACGCGGAAGGCAAAGGAAAGCTTTCGCCGGATGGTATCGCGCTCATGAAGGAAGCCGGACTCCTTTATGAGGAGACCGGCGGCCTGTTCGACGTTACGGTATATCCGGTCGTGGAGCTCTGGGGATTCATTTCCAAAGAATACCGTGTCCCATCAGACGGCGAACTTTTGAATGCACTTGACCTCGTCGGCATGGATACCATAGAGGCCTTCGATCCGGAAAGCGGCAGGCTCACTCTTGGCGGAAAAGGCAGGAAGATCGATTTCGGCGGTATTGCCAAAGGGTACGCGGCGGAACGCGTATGTACGATCCTGAAAGAGAAGGGAATAAAGAGCGCGCTGATCAATCTCGGCGGGAACGTCCAGGCTCTGGGCGCAAAGCCGGACGGGTCAGCCTGGAGGATCGGAATCCGGAACCCGGAGGGGGGCGAGTACCTCGGCGTCGTCTCGTGCAAAGACCGCGCGGTCGTGACGTCCGGCGGCTACGAGCGGTACTTTGAACAGGACGGAAAGACCTATCACCATATCATCGATCCGCGGACGGGATATCCCGCCGAGAGCGGGCTTGTTTCGGTCACGATCGTGACGGCGGACGGCCTTCTGGCCGACGGGCTGTCGACGTCGCTCTTTATTATGGGAGAAGATGAGGCGATCCGGTTCTGGCGGGAGAGAACGGACCGGTTCGATATGGTGCTGCTTACGGCGGACGGGCGGCTTCTTGTGAGCGAAGGTCTTAAGGACAGCTTCGTATCGTCCATGCCGGTCACGCTGATCGAAAAATAGACCCGGCATCCCGGAAGGCCCGGGCGGAACCGGAAGAAAGGAAACCTGCGTGAAAAAAGCCTCCGCGGCAAAAAGGATCGCGTATCTCGGCATGCTCACGGCGCTTGCCATGATCATGAGTTATGTGGAGAGCCTCATCCCGATCGGGCTCGGCATTCCGGGCATCAAGATCGGGCTGGCGAATCTTGTCGTGCTCACGGGGCTTTATTATCTGAAACCGCAGGAGGTCATTCTGGTCTCCGTGACGCGGATCCTTCTCATCGGCTTTCTTTTCGGGAACGGCGTGTCTGTGATCTATTCCCTGGCCGGCGGGATCGTAAGCTTTTTCGTCATGCTGCTCATCAAAAAGACCGGCGCATTTTCTGTGATCGGCGCCAGTGTCGCGGGCGCCGTGAGCCACAATATCGCACAGCTTGTCTGTGCCGCGCTCATCGTCCGGACGGCAGGCCTTATCTGGTACGCGCCGGCTCTCCTTGCGGCAGGCGTCGCAGCAGGCGTTCTCATCGGGATCCTTTCATCGAAGATACTGCCCGTCATCAGGAAGATCATTGCGGATAAAGAATAAACGCACCCCGGAAGGGGCGCGTTGACCGGTCCGGCTGCAAAGCCGGATCTTTTTTACGGTTCGTACCGGTATTTCGGGATGGAATCGTCTTCCGCAATCTGCCTGAACAGTTCATATCCCCGTTCTATAAATTCATCTCCGGAAATATCTCCGCCCATCAGCGCGACGATCATGTCGCCGATCCCGGCGTTGAGACCGGGGTACCAGATGCCGGCAAGCGGTGTGAAGGGAGTCATCTCCCGGCAGGTCTCCAGCGCGTCCTTAACGGAGGGGGACAGCAGATCGCTGTACTGTTCGTCAAATCCCGGGATCCGGTAGACATTTGTGTGGATCGCCACAGAGCCGCGGATCGAGGCGGGATCGGAAAACAGGAAGCGGTAGAACTCGCAGACAAGATCCATGTTTTCCGTCGTACTGCTGATCATACTGGCCAGCGCGTCGGAACGGTAATACGTATGGCCCTGCGTATCTCCGAACGAATAGGGCAGGAAGGAAAGCTGCCAGTCCGGCGTCCATGCGTCCGCCATTTCGATCTCCAGCCATGCGCCGCAGGGCAGCAGGGCAAAATCATGGTCGATGAATGCCATCTGCGTCTCCGCGTTGCCCATGCCGTTCGTTTCCGTATCATAATAACCGTTGTCGCGGAGCCAGAGCATTTTGTCGACGACGCGCCGCATGGAAGGGCTTTTGAACGCTTCGTAGCGGAGATTCGTAAGGTCGGCGTAAAGGTCTTTATCCGTGGAGATGACCATTGGCCACCACCAGTACTGGGTGGGATACTCATGCGACATCAGCCCGCAGGCGCCTAGCACGTCCGCGCCGATCGCATCACAGGATACGGCGAGTTCCTGAAGACTTTCCCAGTCGTCCGGCACCGGAAGATGATTTGCGGCGAACCAGTTTGCGTCGTACCATAGACCGCAGATATAGGAAAGATCGTAAAAAATGTAACAGCTGCCGTCTACGGAGCCGTTCCGCATCATGTCCATATCGAGAAGATCGCCGATGCGTCCGCTGCCGTCAAGTGTCGGTACGTCGAACACCGGGTCGATGGGCGCGCAGATCCCCTGTCGGATCGCACTGTAGTGCGGAAGGTCGCCGGAATTGCAGTTGAAGATATCCGGTGCGTTCTGCGCGAGGACTTCCGTCCTGAGAACATCGCCGGCCCCGCTCGTATAATTCAGTTCTACAGTGAGGCCCGGGTAGTATTCCATCATCCGCCGGGCGACCGGTTCGTAATAGTTCCCGCCGCCGCCGATCGTCAGCAGGATACGGAGCGTGCGTCCGGCATAGCGGTCGCTGCCGGGCTCCGTGGGCCAGTCGTATTCGCCCGGAAGGAAACCCGCGGCTGTGCGGTCAGTCTCTTCCGGGACGGATGCGGCGCTGCCGGGTATGCCGGAGGCGCAGCCTGCGATACATGAAATGAGCAGGCAGAAAGACATCATAATCCCGGTTATACGCCGCCTGTTCTTAGGAAAGATCATCATTTCCGGTCTCCTGGTCCGGAGCGCCCTCGGGACGCGCGATCTTCAGGATGCGCATCTGGTAACTTCTGGGCGACTCGTGGTAATAATTCTTGAATGCGGTATGAAAAGTTTTCGTATTGGGATAGCCGCAGAGCTGGCCGATCTCGGCGACGGACCGCGACGGATCGCGAAGCAGCTGGTCCGCACGCTGCATGCGGAGATCAAGCAGGTAATGAATGAGGGAAATGCCAGTCTCCTGACGGAAGAGGGCGCTCAGATAGCTGTAATTGACGAAAAGCGCGTCGGCGACGTCAGCAAGCCGGAAACCGGCGTCTGAGAAGTGCTCGTCGATATACGCTTTCGCCTTCGGAATGACGGGGTGCGAGAAACCGGACACGTAAGGCACGTCGTTATCAGCGGCTGCCGGAGCATTGTCTGTCCTGCGGGACGGCGTATCGGCGTTTTCCTCGAAATGCGCGCGCACCTCCGCGAGGAATTCCGTCAGTTCTTCCGGGGAGAGCGGTTTCAGGAGATACCTCGATACACCGAGACGGATCGCCTCCTGTGCATAGCGGAATTCATCATAAGCGGAAAGTACCGCGACAATGCCGTCCGGGACCTCGCTTCGCATGGCGCGGATCAGATCCAGCCCGGACAGATGCGGCATTTCGATGTCGGTAATGACAAGCTCCGGACGTTTAAGGCG
>JAFOIS010000153.1 GCA_017420605.1 Lachnospiraceae bacterium
CGAGGTCGTCCTGGTCGTTCGGCACGCTCCATACGGCAAGCCGTACGGATTTCACCGCTCTGTCGCCGTCGCCGAACAGCCCTGTAATCAGCGCAGACGTGTGTCCGGACGCCGTCGTCGTGACGTTGATCGTCGGATCCACTTCCTTGAAGGTCGCCGAACGGGTATCGAGCAGATACTCATTTCCATAAGTATCCGTCAGATACGTCTCGATCTGATACGTCCCGATATGGAAGTTGTGGTTGGATACCGACATATGGATCACATAAGAGGACTGGCCCTCACTCATGCCGGTATACCGATAGAGATCGCTCTTGTCGCTCTTTGACCAGATCTTCGCGTAGGTGCCGGTATGCCCGAACACGGACTGGATGCTTTCGACCCGCACCTCGAGCGTACCGCTCTCATTCTTGAGATTCGCGATCCGCACTGTGGCAGACGGCGCCGCGTTGAACTGGTAATCCTTTATGCCGACAAGCGTCTGCTCACCCGCGCTGTCCGTCATGTAAATATGCGTGTAGAACTGGCCCTGATGCTTATGGTTTGCGAGTTTGACGGTGACCTGGTATTTCCCGCCCGTATAGGTTCCGAGATACCACACGAGGTCGTCCTGTCCCCCGGTCTTGCTCCACGTCGCAAAATGGACCATACGGATCGCGCTCGTGCCCTCGCCCGGAAGGCCGTCGATCGAGATGACCGCCGTCCCGTCATTGTTGTCCTTCAGTTCGATCACCGGTCCCGCGGTCGGCGTCGGTGATGCGGTCGGTGTCGGCGACGCGGTCGGTGTCGGCGTCACCGTCGGCTTGACCGTGGGCGTCGGCGTCACCGTCGGTGTCGGTGCCGCGGACCCGTAGAGCTTGTAGTCCACCATGCCCACGAGCGTCTGATTCCCCTTGGAATCCGTCTTGTAGACATGTGTGTGGAACGTCCCGTCATGCTTATGGTTGGAAAGCCTGACCGTCGCCTGATAGACGCCGTTCTTATAGGTCCCCACATACCATACGAGGTCGTCCTGATCGCCGGTCTTGCTCCAGGTCGGGAAATGCACGACTTTGATCGCGCTCGTGCCTTCCCCTTCCAGCTCATCGACCGTGACCAGCACCGTCCCGTCACCGTTGTCGTAGTATTCGACTACCGGATGCGCCGTTCCGCCCGAAAAGAGCTTATAGTCCTTCATGCCCGCGAGCGTCTGGACACCCTTGGAATCCGTGACGTAAATGTGCGTATAGAACTGTCCTTCGTGTTTATGGTTGGAAAGCTTGACCGTCGTCCGGTATTTGCCGCTCTTATATGTTCCGACGTACCATACGAGGTCGTCCTGGTCGCCCGCTTTGCTCCACGTCGCGAAATGCACGGCCCTGATCGCACTCGTGCCCTCACCCGGCAGATTATCGATCGTAATGAGCGCCGAGCCGTCTTTATTGTCCGTAAATCCGATGACCGGCGCCGGCGTTGCGGTCGGCGTCACCGTCGGGGCCGTCGTCGGCGTCACCGTCGGTTTCGGCGTTTCCGTCACGACCGGGGTCGGCGTGACGGGCGCGTACAGCTTATAGTCCTTCATGCCGACGAGCGTCTGGACGCCCTTGGAATCCGTGACGTAGATATGCGTATAGAACTGCCCTTCGTGTTTATGGTTGGAAAGTTTCACGGTCGTCTGATATTTGCCGCTCTTAAACGTTCCCACGTACCACACGAGGTCGTCCTGATCGCCGGTCTTGCTCCACGTCGCGAAATGCACGACCTTGATCGCACTCGTACCTTCCCCCGGAAGGTTGTCGATCGTAATGAGCGCCGAACCGTCTTTATTGTCCGTAAAACCGATGACCGGCGCCGGCGGAGACGGCATCGGGCTTGCGGTGACCGTCGGAGAAGGCGTCGGCGTTGCGGTAGGCGTCGCGGTCGGCGTCGGGGTCACGACAGCGCCTGTCTTGTTGTTGTACGTGGCCTTCGTGACGAAATGCTGCTCGCCCTTCCAGTCGAAAATGTACAGATGGACGTTATAGGTTCCCTTGCCGCTGCCGTGGTATTCGGCGACGTCGGTCCGCGCGGTGTATTTTCCCGCGGATTTCATGGTCATATCATACCAGTGCAGGTCGCTCTGGTCCGACTTGCGCCAGACAGCCGCATAGACAGAGGACACGCCGCAGGTCGCCGTAAGATCGCTTACGTTGATGTCGAAATCGCCGTCGCTGTCCCTGTTGGCAAAAGAAAGCTCCGCCGATAAGACGTCTTTAAGACCGCCCTCGTCAATATAATTCAGCACGGCGGCCGCGTCGGCCTAACCGAGTTTTATGATATTTTCTTCCTTTGCGAGGAACGCCGCGTCTTCCGCATTCGTGATGTAGCAGTGCTCCACGATCATGGCGGGGATGCCCCGCTTTTTGCTGTTCCGGATGACACTGTAATAGTCGGCCGCCGAACCGTCGGGGTATTCGTCCTCCAGATCTTCGATATTCGTGATCGTACGGGAGCCGACGCCCTGATAGTAGGTATTGTGCACGGTGAGCCCGAGCGCCTTCAGCTGCTCGATGATCAGCAGCGCCACTTCCTTCGCCTCTTTTGCGAGTTCGGGCCGGTAGTTGTTGTTCGGGATATAGACTTCCGCGCCTTTCGCGGTCGCCGCGCTCCATGCGTTGAGGTGGATGCTGATATAGACGTCCGCGCCGACCTCTTTCGCGTATTCGGTGCGCTGCTCGAGATCGTAGCCGTTCGTTTTGCCCGGGAATGGGCAGGCCTCCGTCTCGCGGGTCATATAGACCGTAACGCCTTCATGCTTCGCGAGTTCATCCCGCATGGCTTTCGCGATCTTCAGCGTAAGGACCTCTTCGTAGAGCGGTTCATCGAGCCCGAGTTCCTGATACGTCGTCTTATTGTTGGCACCGCCGTGGGTCTTGTCGTGTCCGGGGTCGATCATGACGACGATGTTATCGCTGCCGGCCGTAAGGACCGGAGAGGCCAGGAGCAGCAGCCCGCCCATGATCCGGGAGAGCAGGGAAACGCCTGTCAGCTGTGCGCTTTTTCTGCCGTTCTCCGCCGCGTCGATGGCTGCCAGCGTATCTTCGATGCCGTTGTCCGTGAGCACTGTTCCGCCAAGATCCGTCCTCACCAGTTCCGGGATATCCGACGACGACGCCGCGGCCGGGATCTCATTTTCCGCGTCCGCATCCGAAATGGCGATCACGTCGTCCGGATCGGTCGCGACTTCCCTGTCCACACCGAAACGGGCGGCGATGCCTGTCTCCGCAAGCGCGATCTCCGTCTCCCCGAGCAGGAGCTTCCGGAGATACCAGCACCCGGTCTGCGGCGTAAAGGAAAACACAGCCGGTCCGTTCTCATAACGGACAGCTGTTACGGTAAGCTCTTTTCCGGTCGATTCGTTCTGCAGTACGAGCACCGCCGCATCTTCTTCCGGAAGGTTTCCGATACCGGCATAGATCGTCTGGCTGTCGCCGCGGCTCATATCGGGATCCGCAACGACAAGGTACAGAAGATACGGCTCGTCCGCCTCCTCTTCCGCAGCCTCTACCGGATCGTTCTCTTCTTCCGCTTCTCCGGCAGTCTCTTCCGCTTCATCGGCATTCTCTGCCGCTTCTTCCGTTTCCGCCTCTTCTTCCGTCTCTTCCGCGGGCGTCTCTTCTGTTTCCGCCTCTTCATCCCCCGCTTCCGTCAACTCGTCCGGAACGCTTTCCTCACCGGCTTCTCCGTTCTCTTCCTCATATCCGGAACCGGCTGCAAAGATCTCCGTATCTTCGTCTTCAGACGGCAGAATATCCGGCAGCGATGCGACGCTTCCGTTCTCTTCTTCCGCGATCTCACCGGCTGTCTCATCTGCGAACGCCGTGGCCGGCATGGCGGTCACGAGAATACCGATCGACAGAATAACTGCCAGAATCTTTCTCCAATACGTTCTCATAAAAGGATCCTCTGCTGTTGAGTTTACGATTTTGTAATCTTGCTTAACACATTTGAAACAAATTATATCATCCTTCTTATAATAATGCAAGTTATTTGACACTGCCGCCCCCGGAGGCTATAATTTACTGCAATGCAGGGGGTCCGCAATGATGCAGAATTCTGATTTTCCGGCAATTCCGGCCGTTTTTCCGGCCGGCGAGCGCGCGCTCGTTCTCGACTTCGGCAACGTGATCGACGATGCGGTGAACGACCGCGTCACGGCGTACCGCGCCGGCATCGAAAAAGCCCGCATTCCGGGTATCCTCGAGGTCGTTCCGACCTACCGTTCGCTCCTCGTTCTCTACGACCCCTGTATCATCCGTTATGACAGTCTGAAAGAAAAACTCCGCGCCGTCTCCTCTTCCGGGACCGGTGCGGCCGGCGGCGTCTTACGGCTTCTTTCCGTCCCCTGCCTGTACGGCGGGGAGGCGGGTCCGGATCTTTCCGCACTCTCTTCCATGACCGGCCTTCCGGAGGAGGAGATCATCCGCCTGCACTGCGCGCCGGACTACAAGATCTATATGCTCGGCTTCCTGCCCGGCTTCGTCTATCTGGGCGGACTCGACAGCCGGATCTGCGCGCCGCGCCTTTCAACGCCGCGCACACGCATTCCCGCGGGTTCCGTCGGCATCGGCGGCAGCCAGACCGGCGTATACCCGGTCGACTCTCCGGGCGGATGGCGGCTGATCGGAAAGACGCCTCTCCGTTTCTACGATCCGGCAGGCGATCCGCCGATCCTGTGCCGCGCGGGCGACCGGATCCGCTTCCGTCCCGTCGGTGCGGACGAATATGAAGCGATCCGGCGCAAAGTCGAAGAAGGGACCTATTCCCCCGAATTTACGGCATGGAAAGGCGGCACAGAATGAAGATCCTGAATGCGGGCGCCCTTTCCCTCATAGAGGACGCGGGCCGTTTCGGATACCTTTCCTCCGGGATCGGCCAGGCCGGCGTCATGGATACGGACGCGTATGAAGCCGGCGCCCGACTCACGGGAAACCGCGGAGATGAAGCCGTCATTGAAATGACGCTGATCGGCGCTTCCTTCCGTTTTGAAGAAGAGACCGTGATCGCCCTCACCGGCGCCGACATGGACGCGCGCCTGAATGACCGGTATCTGCCGCCGTATCTTGCGTGCGCGGTACGCCCGGGCGATACGCTTGCGCTTGCCATGGCAAAATACGGCTGCCGCGGTTATCTTTCCGTCAGCGGCGGCTTCGACGTTCCTTATGTGCTCGGCAGCCGCTCCACCGATCTCAAATGCGGGATCGGCGGGCTATCCGGCCGTGCGCTCCGGAAAGACGATACGCTGCGCATCCTGCCTTCCTCCGTTCCCGCGCCGCTTCGCAAAAGCAGCGAAGAAGCGCGCCTTGGCGTACTGTCGGGTCTTGCCGGCGCGCCGCCCGTTCCGCGTTCCTCGATCGGCGCGCCGGGCGTCATCCGGGTGATCGCCGGTCCCCAGGCGGAATGCTTTACCGCGGAGGATAAAGCCCGGTTTTTCGGAAATCCCTTCCGCGTCTCGCCGCAGAGCGACCGGATGGGGCTCCGTCTCGAAGGGCCGTCCGTGGCCGGCGGGCACGGCACCGACATCGTTTCCGACGGTATCGTCTTCGGCTCCGTCCAGGTCCCGAAGGACGGGCATCCGATCATCCTGATGGCGGACCACCAGACGACCGGCGGATACGCGAAGATCGCGACGGTCTGCAGTTTCGACCTGCCCTTCCTTGCGCAGACAAGGCCGGGCGAATGGCTTCGTTTCAAAGAGGTCTCCGTGGAGGAAGCGCAGACGTTCCTTCTGCGGAAGAAAGGAGAAGAATCATGGACTACGCAAAAGCATCGCCGGAAGCTGTTCGGAAACTGATCCGGGAGGGAAAGATCACCTCCCCGACGACCGGAATGTGCGACGGCTACGCGCAGGCAAACCTTGTCTGCCTCCCGAAGGAATACGCCTACGACTTTCTTCTCTTTTCACAGCGCAATCCCCGCTCCTGCCCTCTTCTGGAAGTGACGGACGAAGGGTCCCGCGCGCTTCGCGAGATCGCGTCCGGCGCAGACATCGCAAAGGACATCCCGCGGTACCGCATCTATGAGAACGGCGTACTCACCGGCGAATATGAAGACGTCTCCGCGTTCTGGCGGGACGATCTTGTCAGTTTCCTCATCGGCTGCAGTTTTTCCTTCGAAGGAGAGCTCCTGTCCGCCGACATTCCGGTCCGGCAGATCGAAGAAGGCTGCAACGTACCGATGTACAACACGAACATCCCCTGCAGAAGCGCGGGCATCTTTCACGGCAATATGGTCGTGAGCATGCGTCCTCTGCCTTATGATCTCGTACCGAAGGCCGTGCTCGTCACCGGCGCGATGCCGCGCGTTCACGGCGCGCCGGTCCATATCGGCTTCCCGGAGGCGATCGGCATCCGGGATATCGCGCATCCGGACTACGGCGATCCCGTCACGATCCGGGAAGGCGAAGTCCCGGTCTTCTGGCCTTGCGGCGTAACGCCCCAGAACGTCATCATGGCCTCGAAGCCTTCGTTCGTGATCACGCATTCCCCGGGGCATATGTTTATCACCGACATAAAGAACGTCAACCTGAAATACTGATCCGGCCCTGCGGAAAGAAAGGAAGTTCGTATGTACAGAGTGGATCTGAACTGTGACCTCGGCGAAAGCTTCGGCGCCTATACCATCGGACGTGACGAGGAGGTCCTCTCCTATATCAGTTCGGCCAACGTGGCCTGCGGTTTTCACGCATCCGACCCGTACGTCATGTCGGAGACCGTCAGACGCGCGAAAGGCCGCGGCGTCCGCGTCGGCGCCCATCCCGGCTACCCGGATCTCGTAGGCTTCGGCCGCCGGAATCTTACGGTGTCCCGAAAGAGCTGAAAGCCATGGTCCAGTACCAGATCGGCGCGCTTTCCGCCTTCTGCCGCGCCGAAGGAATCTTTCTGCAGCACGTGAAGCCCCACGGCGCCATGTACAACATGGCCGCGAAGGACGAGCGTCTGGCCGTCGCGATCTGCGACGCGGTCGCCTCTTTCGATGAAAATCTCATTCTTGTGGGACTTGCCGGAAGCCGGCTGCTTTCCGCAGCCAAGGGCATGGGCCTCAGGTATGCCTCCGAAGTGTTTGCCGACCGCGCTTACGAAGACGACGGTTCCCTCGTATCCCGCACGAAACCCGGCGCGATGATCACAGACGAAGACGACGCGATCGCGCGCGTCGTCACCATGATCCGTGAAGGGTATGTCGTTTCCGTCAACGGGAACAGAGTTCCGGTCCGCGCAGATACGGTCTGCCTGCACGGGGATTCCCCGACCGCGGTCGCTTTCGCGAAAAAGATCCGCGGAACGCTTCTTTCCCAGGGGATCCAGATTGCGCCGCTGCAGCCGTAACGCCGCGGACAGCTTCCGGTTTATACCGGTTCGAAGAAGGTATCGGGCTTCTTGGGATCGAAGATCTCGTTGGCCCACATCAGCGTCACAAGATCCTCCGTCTTACTCAGATTGATAATGTTATGCGTGTATCCGGGCAGCATCACGACTGCCCGGATCTTTTTTCCGCTCACACGGAAACGCCGGACCTCGTCCGTCCCGATCTTCCGCTCCTCGATCAGCGCTTCGCCGGAAACGACGATAAAGAGCTCCCATTTCGTATTATGCCAGTGCTGGCCCTTGGTGATGCCCGGCTTCGAGATATTGACGGAAAACTGGCCGTGATCCGCGGTCTTCAGAAGTTCCGTGAAGCTACCCCGCTCATCCTCCTTCATGGCCAGGTCATAGACCGTTTTTTCCGGCGGCAGATAGGAAAGATACATGGAAAAGAGCTTTTTCTCGAAAGACCCCTGCGGGATCGCCGGCATCATAAGGGATGCGGGCATTGCGCGGAACTTCTCAAGGCATTCGACGATATAGCCCAGAGTCGCCCGGTGCGTTACCGGCGCGCCGCAGTACCGTCCTTCGGGATCCCAGCACGGCGTAAGCCCGTCGTATACGATGCCGCCTCTTACTTCTCCCGCGGCAGGGTAATCACAGCGGTGCGGGCGGCCTTCCATCGCGTCCAGCAGTTCGTCGATGAGATCGTCCACAAACAGCAGTTCCAGCTCCACCGACGGATCGTTCACCGTGACCGGCAGATCGTTGGCGATATTGTGGCAGAACGTGCCGACGGCGGAATTGTAGTTCGGACGGATCCATTTCCCGGCCAGATTCGGGAAGCGGTATACGAAGACCTTTGCGCCGGTCTCCTCCCCGTAGGCGAAAAACAGTTCTTCCCCGGCCTTTTTCGAAAGGCCGTATTCCGACGTTCCGAACCGGCCGGCAAGCGAGGCCTGGACGGAGGAACTGAGCATCACGGGACAGGAGTTTCCTTCTTCCCGGAGAACGTCCAGAAGGTGCGAGGCAAAACCGAAGTTACCCTGCCGGAATTCCTCCGGATCCTTCGGACGGTTCACACCGGCGAGGTTGCATACGAAGTCGGCCGTGCGGCAGAAGAGGCGCAGTTCTTCTTCCGTCGAGCCGAGGTCATACTCATAGACTTCTTCGATGCGGAGCGCCGGACGTGTGCGGTTTTTTCCGTCCCGGATATTCTTCAGATTCTCGGTCAGATTCCGGCCGACAAAGCCTTTTGCGCCTGTGATCAGAACTTTCATTTTCTCCGCGGATCAGTATTTCCGCCATACCATTCTGTCGACGATCCCGACGTAGGACTGAATGATCTTCACGACCTTGTCCGAAACGTTCTCGTCGGTGTAGTCCGGGACCGGTATACCGTTATCCCCGTTCCTTACCATCTCCACTGCCGTATCCACCGCGGAAAGAAGTCCCTTCGTATCGATGCCGGAGAGGATAAAGCAGCCCTTGTCCAGCGCTTCCGGCCGTTCGGTGCTGGTCCGGATGCAGACAGCCGGGAACGGCCTGCCGACGGACGTAAAGAAGCTGGACTCCTCCGGCAGCGTCCCGGAATCCGAAACGACGGCAAACGCGTTCATCTGCAGACAGTTGTAATCATGGAATCCCAGCGGCTCGTGCCGGATCACCCGCGGATCGAGCGCAAAGCCCTTTTCCTCCAGTTTTTTCCGGCTGCGCGGATGACAGGAATACAGGACCGGCAGAT
Organism: Lachnospiraceae bacterium; assembly: GCA_017420605.1. GTDB lineage: Bacteria > Bacillota > Clostridia > Lachnospirales > Lachnospiraceae > Chordicoccus. The sequence goes on from JAFOIS010000153.1 coordinate 9,067, forward strand.
CATATTTCTCCGCCATCGCGTTGACCGCCGTAAACAGGCTTTCAAAATTCCGGTCCGTGTCGATATTCTCTTCGCGGTGTGCCGAAAGCAGGATATACTTCCCTTTTTCCAGCCCGAGACGTTCGTGTATTCCGGACGCTTCGATCTTTTCCAGGTTTTCGCGCAGGACCTCCGCCATCGGCGAGCCTGTCACGTAGGTCCGCTCTTTCGGCAGGCCGCAGTCCGCAAGGTAACGCCTTGCGTGCTCCGAATACGCGAGATTGACGTCGGAGATGATATCCACGATCCGGCGGTTCGTCTCTTCCGGCAGACACTCGTCCTTGCAGCGGTTTCCGGCTTCCATATGGAAGATCGGGATATGCAGCCGTTTGGCCCCGATAACGGAAAGACAGGAATTGGTATCGCCGAGCACAAGCACGGCGTCCGGCTTAAGACGCGCCATGAGCGCATAGCTCTTTGCGATGATGTTGCCCATCGTTTCCCCGAGGTCCGCGCCGACCGCATCAAGGTAAACGTCCGGTGCATCCAGCGAAAGATCTCTGAAAAAGATCCCGTTCAGCGTATAGTCATAGTTCTGCCCCGTATGCGCAAGGATCGTGTCGAAGTATTTTCTGCACTTTTTGATCACGCAGGACAGCCGGATGATCTCCGGCCTCGTGCCGACGATGATCAGGAGCTTCAGTTTTCCGTCGTTGCGGAAAGACGCCTGTTCTGCCATTTTTCAACCTCCCGTAGCGAGCCGGAGCTGCTCCTTCACATAATCCGTCGTCAGAAGCTTCTTCACGACCCCGTCCGTATCGAGTCTCTTTGTATTATGCGAGGTGTAGCTTTCCTCCGCCTCGGTCTCCACCTTGCCCTGTACAAAGTATTTGTCGTAATTGAGATCCCGGTTGTCCGCCGCGACGCGGAAATAATCCCCCATATCCTCGCTGCGGAGCCGCTCTTCCCGCGTCATCAGCGTTTCGTAGAGCTTCTCGCCGTGCCGCGTGCCGATCACTTTGATGCCGGTATCGCCGAAGAGCTTCTGGACGGCCTTCGCAAGATCCCCGATCGTCGAAGCGTCTGCCTTCTGGATGAAAAGATCGCCCGGATCCGCATGTACGAACGCGAAGCGCACCAGTTCGACCGCCTCGTCGAGATTCATGAGGAACCGCGTCATCTCCGGGTTCGTGACCGTGATCGGATTCCCGTCACGGATCTGATCGATAAAGAGCGGGATCACGCTCCCGCGCGAGCACATCACGTTGCCGTAACGCGTGCAGCAGATCACGGTGCCTCCCCGCTCCGCGGCGACGCGCGCATTCGCGTAGATCACGTGTTCCATCATCGCCTTGCTGATCCCCATGGCGTTGATCGGATACGCCGCTTTGTCCGTGGAAAGGCAGACGACCCTCTTTACGCCGGCTTCGATCGCCGCGTGCAGCACGTTGTCGGTCCCTTCGACGTTCGTCTTTACCGCCTGCATCGGGAAAAACTCGCAGGACGGCACCTGCTTTAAGGCAGCCGCGTGGAAGATGTAATCCACCCCCGGCATCGCGTCCGCGATCGAACGGGGATCCCGTACGTCGCCGACGTAGAACTTCACTTTTCCGGCATGTTCCGGATAACGGGCCTGCAGATCGTGCCGCATGTCATCCTGTTTCTTTTCATCCCGCGAAAAGATCCGGATCTGCCCGACGTCGGAGGTCAGGAAATGCTTGAGCACCGCGTTTCCGAACGAGCCGGTGCCGCCGGTGATCATGAGTGTTGCGCCAGAGAATTCAGACATATTTTATCCTTTCCGCCCCGCCCTTCGGGGCAGCTTTGTGCGTTATTCTTTTCCGGTCTTATCCTGTCCCGCCGTCTTTCGCGCTCTTTGCAGGATCGACACAAGCTGCGCCTTCCCCTCCGTGAACTGCCCGGATCTGCGGAACAGAAGATAGAGGATGAGGTTCGGCAGCGCAAGGCAGATGATCATCCGGAGAACAAGGACGCCGATCCCGCGGTCGCCGGTCAGGGAGCAGACCCCGAAGGTCAGCGCGCAGATCTCGGCGCAAAGCGCCGCCCACTTCGCATGCATGATAAAGAACGGGCGGGCGGAGGCGCGGAAATAGTCCCGGAAAAGGACCTTCGTGCGCCACACGAAGCCGCAGAAGAAGACCGTCA
>JAFOIS010000154.1 GCA_017420605.1 Lachnospiraceae bacterium
AAGATTAAGATCCACCTCGGAATAACCGTATTCCGCGATCCGCCGTATGGCGTCGGATACGTCTTCCGGACTTTTTCCGAGTACCTGCGGGATCAGGCAGATCGTATCGTTATTATCCGGCGCAATATCCCTTACTTCTTTTTCCTGGAATGAATGGGTCGCACAGGCCGTAAGGAACGGGGAAATGTATGCATCCGCACCTCCGAACACAGCGGCGTGCGCATTTCTGAACACAAAGCCGGTGATTCCTTCCATCGGCGCTGCATAAAAAAGCATCAGTAGAAATTCCCCTTGAATCCGGTCTCCGGAGGAAGATAGCTGCCGAAATAATCCGCAAACGGGAGTGAAAGGCCTTCGCAGATCTCCCGGATCTCTCGCATCGTATTATCGTTGACGGGTATACCTTCTGCGAGGATCCGCTCACGTGCTTCCACTTCTTTCTCACCGTGCGTATAGATCCTTTGGGCCCCGTCGGCCTTAGCGGATTCACGGAGACGTTCCAGATAATCCGAGAAGTGTTTTCTTATGCCAGCGGCGTCACCGAAGATAGACGGATCGATCGCCGCGAATCCATGGCAGATCAGACCTCTTCCGCCCTTTCCTGTCGAATCGGACGTCGTGCCCATCGAAAGGATCGATGAAAAGATCTCGCAAAGCATCGCATAGCCGTAGCCTTTATGGCCACCCGTCGTTTCATCGGCACCGCCGACCGGAAGGATACCGCCTCCGCGATGGCCGGCGATATTTCCAAGTACTTCAGAAGCATCTGTCGTAGGATGACCCTTCGCGTCAACAGCCCAGTTGCCCGGCATAGGCTTACCCTTTTTATTATAGACTTCCAGCTTTCCGCGTGTGACGACGGAAGTGCCTGCGTCAAAGAAGAAATCGACAGGATCCGCCGGTACCGCAACGGCGATCGGGTTCGTCCCGAGCATCGCGTCTTTGCCGTGCGTAGGAACGCAGATCGGATTCGTATTTGTGCAGGACATGCCGATCAGGCCCTTATCGCAGGCCATTTTCGCATAATATCCCGCAATGCCGTAATGATTGGAGTTTCTTCCGTCACGATGCCGATCCCGGACTTCTGTGCTTTTTCGATAGCGAGTTCCATCGCCTTATGCGCGATCAGCTGCCCCATGCCGTCATGTCCGTCGATCACCGCAGACACAGGTGTTTCAAAGACTGTCTCCGGCTGTGTATCGGTATGGATCATACCTGCGCGGATCCCTTTATAATACCGGTAGAGCCGCTGGATCCCGTGGCTCTCGATTCCGTACAGATCGCCGGCCAGAAGAACGTCGGTGATGACCCACGCGTCTTTGTCATTAAATCCGAGTTTTTGAAATACGTCACAGCCCAGTTTCAGCAGCGTCTCATGATCCCAATGCTGGTAGCCCATACCGAACCTCTTTTCATTTTATTTCTGGAAATGGAACAAATAAACAGAAAACCGGGATCTCACGATCCCGGTTCCGTAGCGAGAGGGGGACTTGAACCCTCGACACCGCGGGTATGAACCGCGTGCTCTAGCCAGCTGAGCTACCTCGCCATGTGCGGTCTTTGCGACCGCTTTCGTATTATAAACATAGAAGAAAGTTCCTGTCAAGAGGATTTTCAGCGGAAATAGGAAACCCCCGCCTCAAAGACGCGCATATCCTGTTCGCCGGCGATATTCAGCGCTATGCCGCCGCCGCGCCGTTCAATGTGCGCCATTTTGCCGAAGATGCGTCCGTCAGGAGACGTGATCCCCTCGATCGCGGCGAACGATCCGTTGATGTTGTATAGGTCATCCATCGTAACATTCCCTTCCGGATCGCAGTATTGCGTCGCGATCTGACCGTTATCCGAGAGATGGCGGATCCATTCCGGCGATGCGACGAACCTTCCTTCCCCGTGCGAAGCGGGTGTTACATAGACCTCACCCGGCTGCGTGTTTGCAAGCCACGGCGAACGGTTGGATACGATCTTTGTATACACCATTCGCGACACATGACGTCCGATCGTATTGAAAGTCAGCGTCGGGGAATCCTCATCCTGCATGCGGATATCGCCGTACGGCACAAGACCGAGCTTGATCAGTGCCTGAAATCCGTTGCAGATCCCGAGGATCAGCCCGTCGCGCTGCTTGAGAAGTTCTTCGACAGCCTCAGCGATTTTCGCATTCCGGAAGGCTGCAGCAAAAAACTTCGCGGAGCCTTCAGGTTCGTCGCCTGCTGAGAATCCGCCCGGGAACATGATGATCTGCGCGTTTCTGATCTCGCGTACGAACTCGTCCGCCGAAGACCGGATGTCCTCTGCAGACAGATTCCGGAATACCCTCGCCGATACGGCCGCTCCGGCTCTAACGAACGCTTTTGTAAGATCATATTCGCAGTTCGTACCCGGAAATACCGGGATAAATACGCGGGGCTTTGCGATCGCTGTCTGCGCGTGCTGTCTGCCTGTGGCCCTGCAGTACGGCATGGATACTTCCTCTTTCGTTCCTCCCGCAGTGGTATGGAATACCGGCTCCAGGGTCGACGTATACGCGCGCATCATTTCCCCGGCCTCCGTACGTACCCCTTCGATGGTGATACTGCCGTCAGATGCAACGGTTCCGATCTCCTCCGCCTTCACGGTAAGACGGCTTACGTCTTCCGGCGAGACCTCTATGAGGATCCCGGCGAATGCGGGCGCAAAAAGAGTTCCGGCTGAAATAGTTTTATCGAAGGAAACGCCGAGTCCGCTTCCGAATCCCATTTTCGCGCAGGCTGCGGCGATGCCGGAACGTCCGGTCACATAAGCCGCCCGGATACGTCCGTTCAGCATATCCTCATGCAGAGACGTATATGCGGAAGCGATCGTGCTGAAATCCGGCATCCCGTCGCTGTCCGCCGCGGCTCCGATGAAGAGGATCCGGTCGTTTTCCTTCTTCAGTTCGGGTGTGATCACTTCCGGATATCTGGCCGTATCGACCGCGAAAGAAACAAGCGTCGGCGCTACGTCGATCTTTTCAAACGTTCCGGACATCGAATCCTTCCCGCCGATGGACGGCAGACCGTAACCGATCTGCGCCGCATACGCTCCGAGAAGCGCGGAGAATGGCTGGCTCCAGCGATACGGATCTGAAGTCATGCGCCGGAAGTATTCCTGGAACGTAAAACGGATCTTATGCATATCGCCGCCGGCAGAGACGATCTTCGCGATGGATTCCGTGACCGCCCATGCGGCGCCGTGGAACGGACTCCAGCTCGACAGGTAGGGATCGAATCCGCAGCTCATCATGCTGACGGTCTTTGTCTCGCCCTTTTCCACTGGGATCTTCGCTACCATCGTCTGCGTTTCGGTAAACTGCCTGACGCCTCCGTACGGCATAAGAACAGATCCCGCGCCGATCGAACTGTCGAACATTTCCACAAGGCCGCGCTGCGAACAGACATTGAGGTCAGAAAGCACGGAAAGAAGCATCTCCTTCGGATCGGAGACGCTGTCGGCCTCTTTCCATCCGTCTTTCGCAAACACGACGCCATCCCGGAAAGGAGATCCCCCGGCATCGGGCATATCGACGGCGATCGAAGTTTCCTGATGTGCGCCGTTCGTATTCATGAATGCGCGCGAGAGGCGTACGATCGTCTTTCCGCGCCAGGTCATCGTCAGATAGGGTTCTTCGGTCACAACGGCAACCACAGTCGACTCCAGATTTTCTTCCGAAGCGTACCTGCAGAACTCTTCGCAGTCTTCCGGTGCCACGACGACGGCCATACGTTCCTGCGATTCCGAGATCGCGATCTCCGTACCGTCAAGACCGGCATATTTTTTCGGGACCTTGTCGAGATCGATCATGAGGCCGTCTGCCAGCTCTCCGATCGCCACGGATACCCCGCCGGCACCGAAATCATTGCATTTGCGGATGAGTCTGCTGACTTCTTCCCGCCGGAAAAGACGCTGCAGCTTCCTTTCCGTCGGAGCGTTGCCCTTCTGCACCTCCGCGCCGCATACTTCGATGGACGCCTCGGTATGGACCTTGGAAGAACCGGTAGCTCCGCCGATACCGTCGCGTCCGGTCTCGCCGCCGAGCAGGACGATGATATCGCCGGGCCGCGCGTCTTCCCGCCGCACCGCTCTCCTGGGAGCCGCTCCGAGGACCGCCCCGATCTCCATGCGCTTTGCCACATATCCCGGATGATAGAATTCCTTCACGTATCCGGTAGCAAGACCGATCTGGTTTCCATAGGAACTGTAGCCGTGCGCCGCTTCGCGTACAAGTTTTTTCTGCGGCAGTTTTCCATGCAGCGTTTCCTTCATCGGACGTGTAGGATCCCCTGCGCCGGTAACGCGCATCGCCTGATATACGTAGGTACGTCCCGAAAGCGGATCGCGGATCGCCCCGCCGAGGCAGGTCGCCGCGCCGCCGAACGGTTCGATCTCCGTCGGATGATTGTGCGTTTCGTTTTTGAAGTTAAGAAGCCACTCTTCTTCAACGCCGTTTACGTCGACCGGAATGATGATGCTGCAGGCATTGATCTCATCGGATTCTTCCTGATCCGTAAGCTTTCCTTCGGCTTTCAGGCGTTTCGCGGCCGCGAGCGCGAGGTCCATCAGGCATACGAATTTATCGCTCCTTCCTGCGTACAGTCTGTCACGGGACGCAAGATAATCGCGGAACGTTTCCTCCATTCTGGCACGATATGCGCCGTCATCGAAAACAACTTCCTTCAGTTCGGTAAGGAACGTCGTATGACGGCAGTGATCCGACCAGTATGTGTCCAGTACACGGATCTCGGTCACGGTCGGATCCCGACGGACCTCATCACGGAAATGATCGCGGATAAAACACAGATCGGCGTACGTCATGGCAAGGCCGAGGCTGTCGTAAAGCTTACGGAATTCCGCGTCCGGCATTGTCCGAAAGCCCGTAAAGCTTTCGACGTCTTCCGGCTCCGGGAATACCTGCTCCAGTGTATCCGGAAGCGCTTCTTCGGCGATCCTGCTGTCGACCGGATTGATGACAAGGCTCTGCACGGCGGCGAATTCTTCGTCCGTTACGGATCCTCCGACAATATACGTCGTCGCATAGCGGATCAGCGGATGCGCCGTTTCCTCGAGAAGGCGTATGCTCTGTACGGCGGAATCCGCGCGCTGGTCGAACTGGCCGGGAAGGTATTCGACGGAAAATACGCGGGCATCGGCGGGAACGTCGACAACGTCACGGAATACCGTATCGAGCGGCGGTTCCGAAAAAACCGTCCGCAGCGCTTTTTCAAAGGTCTCATCTGACAGACCTTCCACATCATAACGGTACAGCACGCGGACATAACATACGTTCTTAAGCCCGAGGTACCCTCTTATCTCATGCAGAAGTCCCTTCGCTTCGATCGCGTATTCCGGTTTCTTCTCAATGTAGACACGTTTTACGTCAGCCACGTCATTCTCCTTTGCAATACAGAATCTTACGTAAGTTGCTTAAAAAGGCGTCCGGAAGCGGGCGCCCTTAAGTTATGTGAAATAAACGAGACGGTCCTGCGGCTTGGCCGCGGGCACGACAGCGTCCGCCGTAATGACCGGGCCGGGCGCGGTATAAAGATCATTTGCTTCTACTGTGAGAATACCGCTGATATTAACAAATCCCATGTTCGGGAGTTTGGCGCATTCAGCGTAACGGACAACGACGCCTACGTACTGGATATCCGCTTCACAGCAGGTCATCGCATAACGGCCGGCATAGAAAAAGCCCCGCGGCATATCTTTGTCGCGGTAGGCCATCGCCTTGAAATTGATCCGCTTGCCGGCATATTTCGTCGGATTTTCCATGACGTCGAGATAAAAGATCCCGAAATCCGTGTCTTCTAGCGTGATCTCCGGCGCATTGGCGTTGTACGGAAGATCGTCTTCGACTTCGTCGTCATTCACGCCGTCTTTATTCTCATATACGACCTGTACGCGTCCGTTTGCCGCCTTCATGGCGCGGCGGATCGAACTCTTCTTTGTATTGGCATCGCAGCGGTTCACGATCACAACGTCTGAAAACTTGACATGGCTCATCAGAAGCGACCGCATATTCCGAAGATACATATCGAACGTGTCGGCATTGATGACCGTGAACATCTGCACGAGCGGCCAGCTTTTTGGAAGAGCGCGCCCCAGCGCTTCGATATCCCACATGCCGTTATACTCGATAAAAGCCCGTTCCGGACGGTAGCGCTTCTGAAGTTCCTTGAAATACAGCGGCGTCAGCGTATCCTGCTCCTCTACGGTAACGAGCGTCGTGTTCGCCTCTTTCAGAAGTTTCTGCGGATACTCCAGTTCCCCTTCTTCACAGACGATGAGCAGCGTCTTCTGGCCGTCCATAAAGTCTCTGTCTGCAAGTATATCGAGGAAAAACCGGGTTTTTCCGGCTTCCAGAAAACCTGTCGCAATATATACCGGTATATCAGCCATAGATCACTCCTGTCAAACGCGGAACGCTTCGCGTATCCTGTCTTCGTGAAGTTCGGTCCCGATCACACACAGACGTCCCGTTACGTCCGGGTCTCCGGTGCGTATCTCCGTTTCTTCCGGCACCATATCGAAATAGATCCAGGTGCCGTCTTCACAGGCCACAATGCCCTTGGAACGAAGGATCACGCCGAATTCACTGCCTTCCGCCATCTTCGTGAGGATCTCGTCGATCTCTTTGCGGGAATATTTCTGGTGCGTTTCCGTACCCCAGCTTGTAAAGACGTCGTCGGCATGATGATGCCCGTGGTGATGATGGTGATGATGATGTCCGCAGCCGCATTCCTCATCATGGTGATGATGGTGGTGGCCGTCTTCTTCGTGTTCATGATGGTGATGCTCTTCCTCATCTTCATCATGTTCGTGATAGTGATGCTCTTCCTCATCCTCATCATGTTCGTGATGATGATGTTCCTCTTCCCCGTGC
>JAFOIS010000018.1 GCA_017420605.1 Lachnospiraceae bacterium
CCCCGACGACGGCAGGGAATTCTCTGCGGATCTTCTCCGCAAGAGATGCTGCGTCCGCGCCTTTCTTCTTCGGCGGCGCGCCGCTGCCGATGAGACATACGTGGATCTCGCCGGTCGCAAACCCCTTCCGGAGCAGGATATGCCGAAGAAGCCCCTTCCCGGCCGCTTCATCGTAGGCGGAAATGCCTGCCGCTTCACAAACCGAAAGAATGTACCGCAGGATCGCGGAAAACTCCGGGGGACTTAAAAGGCAGTCTTCCGCTTCAACGATGCGGTGGGAATGCTGCGCATAGAATCCGGCGATCAGATGCCCGTCTTTTTCCGCCACGGGGTACGCCGCCTTATTGCGGTAACGGAATTCCTCCGGCGCGCCGAGGACAGGACTTACGTTCACGGAAACCCCGCCGACCCGGCGCAGCGTCTCTTCCACGAGCTTCTGCTTAAAGGAAAGCTGCGCTTCGTAATTCATGGACAGCAGCGTGCAGCCGCCGCAGGTCTTCCCGACCGGGCACGGCAGTTTCCGCCGGTCCGGGGACGGCGTGATCACCTGCAGAAGATGCGCGTAGCCGAACGTCTTTCCGGCTTTTGTCACGACGCAGCGCACTCTGTCTCCGGGGACGGCGTCTTTTACAAAGAGGGTATAGCCTCCATACCGGCCGATACCCTCTCCTTCTCTGCTAAGGTCTTCTATTGCAATAATGCATTCTTCGTTTTTCCGCGGGATATCCAATTCTCCCTCCTGATATTTGCCCGGCATGCCATCCGGGGCGCCGTCAGCTGCTCCCGCCGGGCGCCCTGCCCGTGCCGCCGCACGTCATGAAACACCGAGCGTCCGTCTTAAGTTCGTATCCAGGACCTTGTTGAAGCCGAGCCATTCCTCGGGATTGCCGTTCTGCGAAAGCACTTCCGTCCAGGTCTCGAGTTTCGCGTCCATGTTGTCGGCCATGCTCAGCGCCATCGCTTCGATGATCGCCGGTTTTTTCGGCGAACCGAACTCGAACTGGCCGTGATGCGACAGGATACAGTGCTTCAGTTCCCGTTCCAGAAGCTCCGGGAAGCCTTCGATCTGCGATGCCCGGTCGTGGATCATTTCCGCGCCGATCATGATATGCCCGAGAAGCTGGCCTTCGTCCGTATATTCATTGGTCGGAAATTCCGACAGTTCTTTGACCTTTCCGGCATCATGGAGGATCGCCGACGTGATGAGAAGATCATAGCGCAGCGCCGGATAATTCTTCGAAAGGTAAACGCAGAGCCTGGTAACGGACAGCGTGTGTTCGAGAAGTCCGCCGACGAAGCTGTGATGGATCGACTTGGCCGCCGAATGCTCATAAAAGGTCTTCGCGAACGTCTTGTCGCCGAAAAACGCATCGAGGAGCGCGCGCAGGTATTCGTTCTGCACGGAGTCCTTGATGCTCATAAGCTCCATATACATGGCCTTGCGGTTCTTATCCGTGACCGGCACGTAATCCGCCGGTATGTATTCGGATTCGTCCGCCCGCCGCACCTGCCGGAGCGATGCCTGCAGCGCGCCGTTGAAGGAGCTGACCGATCCGACGACGTAGACGTAGTCGAGCGCGTCGAACTCCGCGATCCCTTCCGAATTCGGTTCCCAGATCTTGCAGTCGAGCTGCCCGGTCCGGTCCTGCAGGGTCACGTTCTCGTAATGCTTTCCGTTCTTCGTGACTGCCGAAGACTTCTGCTTGCACAGATATACGCCGCCGAGGCGGTCGCCTTCTTTCATTTCATTGATATAACGCACTTCTGATATTCCTTTCTGTCCCGTATTGCAGATGTTTATGATTCCGGAATGCCTGTCTTTCCGCCGTTTTTCCGGCAGGGCGCACCGTCTTACAGCGTGCCGATCATCACCGGGAACTCGATATCGACGTATCCGTCGGAACCGAGCCGGTGGACCGTGACGACGACTTCGGTCCCGGCGATGCCGGACACGAGCGCGGTGCGCAGCGCGCCGAGCTCAACGACTTCCCGTTCCCCCAGGCGGAAAATGATATCGCCGCGCCGGATGCCCGACAGAAACGCCGGAGAATTCTCTTCTACTTCCGTTACATATATGCCGGTCGGGATCCCGAAACTCTCCGCAGCCGCGGCCGACACGTTCTGCCCCCGGATACCGAGGTAGGCGATCGGCGCTTTATTTGAGAGATTCTGGATCAGCGGCTTAAGCTGCGAGATCGATACGGCCGAAAGCGTGCCGCCGGTCCCGAACGTCCCGTACTGCCTGGAAATGATGCCCGTCACTTCTCCGTTCAGGTTGATCAGAACGCCGTTTCCGTCGGTCGTGCCCTGCATGTCGGTCGTGATGAGGGTATAGGAGCCGTCCGTGACCGCCACCGTGTTCGTAAGCGACGTGATCTGTCCGAAAACGACCGTATCCGCATAGCCCATCGGCGCACCGATCGCAAGGACCGGGTCGCCGCGGCTGAGCGCATAGGAATTGCCGAGACGGGCAATGCTGATCGCCCCGCGGGTCGAACTCTTCAGGTCGAACCGGCGGACCATGATGATCCCGAATCCCGTTTCCGGATCCGCCTTGACAAGGCCTGCGGAATAGATCATGCCGTCGGCAAAGGTAACGTAGAGTTCGTCGGCGTTCTCCACGGCGGAATAGTCCGTGAGGATGTGATAGGACGTTCCGGTCAGCGCCACGATGATGCCCGTCGTGGTCTTCCGGCTCGTCGTTTCCGCCCGGAACCAGTCCTCCACGTCCGAAACGGCGGTCACGGTAACGAGCGCCCGGAGCGGTTCCTCCGCGACGATGCGGAGATCCTCGTAAAGCAGCACATTTTCCCGGATGCGCGCTGCCCGCGCCTCCTTCGAATCCGGCTCGGGCGTCGGGGACGGCGATACGGCAGGAGAAGGCGAGGGGGTCGCCTCAGGAGTCGGCGTAGGCGTCGAGACCTGGTTCGGCGGCTTCGTCGGCGTCGGTGCGGCAGACGGTGTGGAGGTCGGGGTCTGCGTCGGCCGCACCGTAGGCGTCGGGTCAAGTTCGATCACGACGCTGTCCGTTTCCCCGTCCGGCAGCATCAAGGGATAAAGACGCGCAAACACACAGGCTGCCACACATCCGAACAGCACGGCCAGAAGCACCGACCATCCGATCTGCCGCAGTCGTTTGCGAACCTGCAGGGGACGCTTTTTATGGGTCTCGAAAATGATGCGGTAGGACGCGTCCTCCGGGGTCTTCCCGGTCTTTTCCGCCGGGTCTTTTTCCCGGTCTTTTTCCCTTCCGTCATTCATAAACTGTAAGATAACAAACATTTATGAACGCCGTGTGAACAGTTGCGGAAACCCTCCCCATCGTATAAAATGAGGGCATGAATGAAAAAGCGCTTCGTATTCTGGAATACGACAAAATTCTTTTACAGTTATCCTCCCATGCGACCTCCGAAGGCGGCCGCGCGCTTTGCCGCGCGCTCACGCCGATGTGCGACGTCGACGATATCGAAAGCGCGCAGGAGGAGACCGCCGCGGCGACGGCGCGCCTTCTCCGGAGAGGAAACATTTCCTTCGGCAGCGCAAAAGACGTGAAGCCTTCGCTTCTCCGTCTCGATATCGGTGCCTCTCTTTCCGCGCCGGAGCTCCTTGCGATCGCCGGCCTTCTGGAAAACGCGGCGGCCGTCAAACGGTACGGCTCCCCGGAGAAGGAAGAGGAAGGAGAGGATATCCTGACCGCCCGCTTCTCCGCCTTAACGCCGCTTGCCGCCGTCTCCTCCGAGATCCGGCGCTGCATCCTCGCGGAAGACGAGATCGCGGACGACGCCTCGCCCGCGCTGTCCCGCATCCGGCGTCAGATCCGGATCCTCGGCGACCGGGTGCACAATGAGCTGACAAAGATCGTGACCGGACGGGCAAAGGACTATCTGCAGGACGCCCTCATCACCATGCGGGACGGCCGCTACTGCATCCCGGTCAAGGCGGAGCACCGCGGCGATATCGCCGGTATCATCCACGACCAGTCCGGATCGGGTTCGACCCTTTTTATCGAACCGGTCTCCGTAGTGAACCTCAATAATGAGATCCGCAAGGCGGAGCTTGACGAGGCGAAAGAGATCGCCGCGATCCTGGCCTCCCTCTCCGAGAGTCTCGCCCCGCATATCGACGAGATCCGCACGAACGAGGACGTCCTTGTCGTGCTGGATTTCATTTTCGCGAAAGCGCACCTTGCGCTGGATATGAACGCCTCCCGTCCGGTCGTGAACCGCGACGGGATCCTGGATCTCCGGAAGGCGCGCCATCCGCTCCTCCCGAAGAAAAAAGCCGTCCCGATCGATATCCGGCTCGGTGAGGACTTTAATCTCCTCGTCATCACGGGACCGAACACGGGCGGCAAGACCGTCACCCTGAAGACTGCCGGCCTGCTCGTGCTCATGGGCCAGTCCGGTCTGCATATCCCCTGCGCCGCAAGGAGCCGCATCGCCGTCTTCCGGGAGGTCTTTGCCGATATCGGCGATGAACAGAGCATCGAGCAGAGTCTTTCGACCTTCTCCTCGCATATGACGAACATCGTCTCCTTCCTTTCGCAGACGGACGAGGAGACGCTGGTGCTTTTCGACGAGCTCGGCGCCGGAACAGACCCGACCGAAGGCGCGGCGCTGGCGATCGCGATCCTCTCGGACCTTCACGCACGGGGCGTCCGCGCGATCGCGACGACGCATTACAGTGAGCTGAAGATCTACGCCCTGCGTACGCCCGGCGTGGAGAACGCGTCCTGTGAATTCGACGTGGAGACGCTTTCCCCGACGTACCGGCTCCTCATCGGGATCCCCGGCAAGAGCAACGCCTTCGCGATCTCCAAAAAGCTCGGCCTTTCCGATACACTGATCGAGACGGCAAAGGAGAACCTCAGCTCCGAAGCGGAGTCTTTCGAGGACGTCATTTCCTCGCTCGAAGCTTCCCGGAAGGAGCTGGAGAAAATGCGTCTGGAAGCCGAGGCCGACCGCGACGAGATCGCGTCTCTCAAAAAGAAACTGTCGGAAGAGCGGAAGGCCCTGGCCGAGAAGAAGCAGAATCTTCTGCGTTCCTCGAGCGAAGAGGCCCGCAATATCCTCCAGAACGCCAAAGACTATGCCGACCGCACGATCCGCGATTTCATGAAAGCGCAGAGCGGCGGGATGTCCGTGAAGGAAATGGAGGAAAAGCGCGAAAAACTCCGCAAAAAGATCGACAATTACGGAACGAGCGCCGCGCAGAATACCGCGGTCAAAAAACAGCGCGGGAACCTCAGCGCCAAGGATCTGCACGTCGGCGACCGGGTACACGTCATTTCCATGGACGTCGACGCGACGGTATCGACCCTGCCGGATATGCGGGACCAGCTCTACGTGACCGCGGGGATCCTCCGCACGAAGGTATACTTAAGCGATCTTCTCCGTTCGGAGACACCGGCCGAAAAAGCGCCTTCGCGGTCGCTTTCGGATGCCGGGCGCGTGCGGATGGAAAAATCTCTCTCGGCGACGACGGAGATCAACCTGATCGGCAAGACCGTCGACGAGGCGGTCGCCGAGCTGGACAAGTTCCTGGACGACGCCGTCATGGCGCATATCACCGAGATCCGCATCGTCCACGGCAAGGGCACCGGCGCGCTGCGCACCGGGATCCACCAGTACTTAAAACGCGCCAAGCACGTCCGCTCCTTCCGCCTCGGCGAATACGGCGAAGGAGACGCGGGCGTGACGATCGCGGAACTGAAATGACCGGATCCGGCGGTCCCGCCTCAAAAGGCCGCCGGCAATTGCAGGACTACAGAAAGGATTTGCCATGGCAGTAAAACAGAAGATCCTGATCGTCGACGACGACGCCCATATCGCGGAGCTCATTTCCCTGTATCTGACCAAGGAAATGTACGACGTGCGCATCGCCGAGGACGGCGATATGGCGCTTTCGCTTTTTGCGGAGTTTTCGCCGGACCTCGTCCTTCTCGATCTCATGCTGCCCGGCATCGACGGATACGAAGTCTGCCGGCGGATCCGCAAGACGCATTCGACGCCGATCATCATGCTCTCCGCCAAGGGCGAAACGTTCGATAAGGTCCTCGGCCTCGAACTCGGCGCCGACGACTATATGATCAAGCCCTTTGATCCGAAGGAGCTCGTCGCCCGCGTAAAAGCGGTGCTCCGGCGCACTGCCGTGCCGGCACCCGCGGAAGAGGTGAAGCCGCGCGCCGAAGTCGTCTCCTACCCGGGCCTTACGGTAAGCCAGACGAACTACTCGGTGACCTACGACGGACAGCCGCTCTACATGCCGCCGAAGGAACTCGAGCTTCTTTATTTCCTCGCCTCCCAGCCCAACCAGGTCTTCACGCGCGAGCAGCTCCTCGACCATATCTGGGGCTACGAATACGTCGGCGACACGCGGACCGTGGACGTACACATCAAGCGTCTGCGCGAAAAGCTGAAAGACCACGAGACCTGGTCGATCGCCACGGTCTGGGGGATCGGCTACAAGTTCAACGTAACGCAGTAAATCCGGCTCCGCCCCCTCCGGCACGCATGATACGCCACATTTCCCGGCAGTGCACGGGGCATGCCGCGGCAGTTATGATTCTATGAAACGCTCCATCTACGCAAAGTTCATCGCTACCTACGCCGCGATCGCCGTCCTGATCCTCGGCCTGGTCGTCACGCTCGGTTCGTATCTGATCGAGCGCGAGCTTCTGCGCGAAGAGAGCGGCGCCGCCGTACAGCAGGCCTATACCATCGCCGGCTCCCTGTCGACCGTCCGTCTTGAGAACAGCACCGCCATCACGGAAGTCACCCGCTCGCTCGGCCTGACGGCTTCCTTTGAAAAAAGCGGTCTGTGGATCATCGACCCGGAGGGAAAGGTCCTCGTGAACGTCGGCTCTTTCCGGGTCCCCTCCGACGTTTCGGTGATCGAAAACTTCGATCCCGCCTCCTTCGGCAAGACCGGTTACGAAATCAGCAATTTCTTCGGTGTCTTTTCGGAAAACGCCCTGCACGTCATTTCCCCGATCACGAACGGCCTGTCGATCCGCGGCTACGTCGCGGTGCATAAATCGCTGACCGCCCTGTACGCGGAACGGGACCGCATGGTCACGATCCTCTTTATCATGGCCGTGGTGTTCGTCGCAATCTCCCTGCTCTTCCTTCTGCAGTTCACGATGTCCGTTTACCGGCCGCTGCTGCGGATCACGGAGGGCTCGGAACAGTTTTCCCGCGGAAATCTGAGCCACCGTATCGAGGTCACCCAGAACGATGAGATCGGGTACCTCGCGGGGACGATGAACGTCATGGCATCCGAGCTTGACAAGGCAAACGCCTACCAGCGGAAATTCGTCGCCAACATTTCCCATGACTTCCGTTCGCCCCTCACCTCGATCCGCGGCTTCACCGAGGCCATGCTCGACGGCACGATCCCGCCGGAAATGCACGACAAATATCTTACGATCATCTCCCAGGAGGCCCAGCGGCTCACCGAACTGACGCAGAGCACGATGAACCTTGCCAACATGGACGTCGACGCCGCGATGCTGAAGCGTACGGATTTCGATATCAACGCCATGATCCGCGATACGGCCGCGCTCTTCGAAGGCTCCTGCCGGGACAAGAAGCTGCGCATATCCCTCGTGCTCTGCGGCGACACCTTCCTTGTCAACGCCGACGAGGAAAAAATAAAGCAGGTCCTCTACAACCTGCTGGATAACGCGATCAAATTTTCCGACAAGAACTCCGAGATCAAGATCGAGACGAGCGAGCGCCGCGAGCGCTGCTACGTATCGGTGAAGGATCACGGCTGCGGCATCCGCAAGGAGGATCTCGCAAGGATCTGGGACCGCTTCTACAAGATCGATCCCTCCCGCGGCAAAGACCGCCGCGGCGCCGGCCTGGGTCTTGCGATCGTGCGCGAGATCATAAAGGCGCACGGCCAGAACATCAATGTGATCAGCACCGAAGGAGTCGGGACGGAATTCGAGTTCTCTCTGGATCTGGCGGAAACGGAGGAATAAACCGCAGAATTATCTGACTACTCTCTCCGCGCTTTCGACCCATTTTCCCTTTCTGTACCTCCATATGACAAGCACCGCGCGCACGATCCAGTCAAGGCACATCGCGTAGCGTGTTCCGACTACGCCCATATTCATCCGCACCGCGAAGATATAGCTGAAAACGATCCGGACCGCGTATACGCAGAAAAGGGAATGGTAAAGTCCGAAAGCGGAATCGTCGGCAGCCCAGAGTACGCCCGGCAGGTCGAAGGCGACCGGCCAGACCGTCATAAAGGCGATGCCGAGGATAACGATCAGCGTCCAGGAAAGCGCGGCCGTCTCAGCCGACAGATGATACGCCTTAAAGAGCAGCGGACAGAGCGCGAACGTGAGCAGATTCAGCACGATCGACACCGCATAGGACATCACAAGGAGGCGCCTTGTGTAATACCGCACCAGATCCGGCCGCCTGGCGCCTATACAGTGGGAACTTGCCGTCTGCAGGACGTAGATGAAGGCTTCGGGTCCGATCGCCTGCAGCACCATGGCCGTGTAGGAAACGGAGTTCGCGGCGATCGCCATCGTTCCGTATACGCTTGTAATGGAAAGCAGAAGGACTGTGCCCAGCTGGAAGATCCCCTGTTCCGCCGCCCGCGGGAGTCCGAGGTGCAGAATCCTCCGGATGTCGC
>JAFOIS010000155.1 GCA_017420605.1 Lachnospiraceae bacterium
AAGAAACCTTGATGTGGCGGCCGCGCCTGCCTTTCTGGAGACGCCCCGCGGCAGTTTCGGCGTGATCGGCGTTGTCTCGACCATGATGAACCCGGCCGCGATGGCCGGACGGCAGTCTAGGCGTGTCCCGGGAAGACCCGGCGTCAACGGGCTTCGCGTCTCGGACAGCGTTGTGGTCACGCCGGAGGAATTCGACGTCCTGGACCGCATTATCCGCAAAAGCAAAATGAACGGCCAGTGGGACATCTCCCGCGCGGAGGGCTTCCGTCCGCCGCTGCCGGAAGGCACGCTCAATTTCCGCGAGACGTCCGTCGAAAAGGGAGAGGAGACCAGATACGTCACCCATCCCAATGAAAAGGATATGCAGCGGATCGAGCGGAACATCATTTCCGCAAGGTCACAGTGCGACTGCGTGCTTGTGACGATGCATTCGCATGAAGTCGGTCTCGACGACAAGGAACTGCCGGCGGATTTTTATATCGAGTTCGCGCACCGCTGCATCGACGCGGGCGCATCCGCCGTCATCGGCCACGGGCCGCACATTCTCCGGCGGGTGGAGATGTATAAGGGCAGGCCGATCTTCTACTGCCTCGGAAACTTCGTGTTCCAGGAAGAAGCGCAGGAGTCGTATCCGGAGGATATGTACGAAAAGTACGGTGTGACTTCCGATACGACGATCGAAGAACTGGCGCTCCTCCGTACAGATCACCACAGGCGGGGGCTTCTCATGAATCCGAAGGTGCTCGAAGCGGTGATCCCGTACGTCGAGCTGGAAAATGACGAAGTGAAAAAGATCGAGCTGTATCCCGTCTCGCTCGGTGCGGAACTGGAATACTGGCAGATGGGGCTGCCGAGGCCCGGCTTCGGGCGGGGGATCCTGGAACGCCTGAATGCGCTGAGCGTGCCGTACGGCACTGAGATCCGTATCCGTAAGGATGGTATCGGCGAGATCGTGCTGTGAAAGAACTTACGCGGACAGCTGACCGCAGATTCATCCGGGTCAGTATCCGCCGGACCTGTTTATACTGAATGAAAGGGGTGCACCATGGTATTCAAAGAACAATTCAAGGTAATGTCCAACGACAAGACCGTGACGTTCCACGACGTAACGGACAAGGTAAAAGAGATCGCCGCAAAGTCCGGCATTAAAAACGGCATCGTCGTGGTCTATTCGCACCATACGACCTGCTCGGTCATCACGCAGGAATGCGCGTTCGATATGTCCATGACGGGGCTCGAGACCCTGCAGCAGGATCTTGTCGACGTATTCGAAGAAGTCGTGCCGACCTGCAGAAGAGAAGGCATGTACCTGCATCCGGGTCCAAAGGCGCTCGCGTTCGCGGCTTCCGTCGGCGAGGATGCCAGAGGCTGCCATAATACCGACGCGCACCTCATTTCCTCGATCATCGGCCGTTCCGTGACGATCGTCATGATCGACGGAGAATGCGACCTCGGTGAATTCGGACACGTCCACTTTATCGACTGGGATAAGACCCGCGGCCGCGGCCGTACGGTCGACGTCATGGTGATCGGAGAATAAAGTATCGAAGAATGAAAGTACTGGTATGCAACGCGGGGAGCACGTCTCTCAAGTGTAAATTATACGATATGCCCGGCGATACGGTGCTTGCGCAGTGCGGGATCGAACGGGTCGGCTCGGAAAACGACGCGCTGTTCCATTACAGAAACAACCTGACCGGAAAGCGGAAAGAGCTTTCCGGTCTTTCCATGCCGGATTACAAGGCGGGCGTACGGCTTTTCCTTGATACGCTGACCGGGGCAGACACGAAGGAGCCGGTGCGGACACCGGAAGAGGGCGGCAGTGCGGACGGCCTTTCGGTCCTGCATTCTGTTTCCGAGGTTGAACGGGTCGGTTTCAAGACGACGCTCTCGAAGGGCCATTTCGGCGTTCACGAGCTGAACGAAGAGACGCTGCAGGGAATGCGGGACTGGTACGCCCTGACGCCGGTCCATACGAAAGCCTATCTTTCGGCGATCGAGGTGCTGCGCGCCTTTCTGCCGGACGCGCTTTTTGTCGGCGTTTTCGAGACCGGTTTCCATGAAACGATCCCCCTTGAGCGGCGTCTTTTCGGCGTACCTTATGAGTGGCACGAAAAGTACGGTCTTATGCGCCTCGGATACCACGGCGCCTCGCACGGGTATATCGCCGACGTATTGAATGAAAAGGGCAGACATTACAGAGCCATAAGCTGCCATCTCGGCGGCAGCGGCTCGGTGTGCGCGATCAAAGATGGGAAGAGTATCGACGTAAGCTTCGGCATGTCGCTTGAATCCGGCCTGATCCACAATAACCGCGTCGGAGACATCGACGGCAGCATCTGGGACTTCCTCCGCGGCGAGGGACTTTCCGAAGAAGAAATCCGCGACGGTTTCCGGAAAAAGGGCGGACTCCTCGGTATTTCGGGGGTCAGCAACGACCTCAGGTATGTGATCGCGGCGGCGGATCAGGGAAATGAGCGGGCGCGCCTTGCCGTTGACGTTTACGTGAGCGGCATCGTACATTATATCGGCGCGTTCTATCCGGATCTCGGGGGACTCGATTATCTCGTTTTTACCGCCGGGATCGGCGAGCATTCAGACCGGATCCGCGCCATGGTCTGCGAAAGATTGGCGGCGCTCGGCGTAAAACTCGATCCGGAAAAGAACCGGAATGCGTCCGGCGAAGCGGAGATCTCCGCGCCGGACTCCAAAGTACGCGTCTTTGTGATCCCGACGGATGAAGAACTCGGGATCGCGCGCCGGACCTATGCATTTGACAGGAGAAAATGACATGAAAGCAGCGCTGTTTAACGAATCCTTTCCGCCCGTCATCGACGGTGTATCGAACGTTGTCCTGAATTACGCGGATATCCTCAGCCGTACGCCGGGGACGGAAGCTGTGGTCGCAACGCCGAGATATCCGGATACCGATTACGGAAAGTACCCGTTCGGCGTTGTTCCCTACCGGAGCATGGCGGCTTCGGAACTTACGGGCGGTTACCGGACCGGGAATCCGTTCGATATGGAAGCGCTCACGCAGCTCGTATCCTTTAAGCCGGATATCCTGCACGCGCATTCTCCGGCGACGGCGGTGCTTATGGCCAGGATCGTCCGGCAGGCCGCGGACGCGCCGCTCGTCTATACCTACCATACCAAATACGATATCGACATCGCCAGGACCGTCAAAGGAGAGCTTCTGCAGAAGGAAGCGATCCGCGCCCTGGTGGAAAACGTCTCCGCCTGCGATGAAGTCTGGGCCGTCAGCCGCGGCGCCGGCGACAACCTGCGCTCCCTGGGATACGAGGGAAACGTCCGCGTCATGGCGAACGGCGTGGATTTCCCGAAGGGAGAGGCGGACCCGGAACTTGTGCGGGAAGTCACAAAGGACTTCGATCTTCCGGAAGGCGTCTTTGTCTTCCTCTTTGTCGGGCGTCTCGTGAATTACAAAGGCCTGCCGCTCATTCTGGACGCCCTGCGTCTTCTGTCGGATGACGGAGAAGATTTCCGCATGGTCTTCGTCGGGAACGGAGACGATGCCGCATCGCTTAAGGAAACGGCGCTTTCCTACGGGTTCCGGGTCGACGCAAAGCGGCCGGACGGTGTGATCGAGCATCTCGGAACGGCGTCTTCACGGAGCGGGAAGATCATCTTCGCCGGCGCGGAACGCGACAGGACGAAGCTTCGCGCCTGGAATACGAGAGCGGATCTATTCTTATTCCCGTCCACCTTTGACACGAACGGCCTTGTCGTCCGGGAGGCGGCTGCCTGCGCGCTGCCAAGCGTCCTTGTACGGGGCTCCTGCGCGGCAGAAGGCGTCGCGGACGGCAGAAACGGGTATCTTATTGCGGAAAACGCGGAATCCATGCACCAGCTTCTCCGGGAACTCGTCAGTGACAGAGAGGCAGTGCACAAGGCCGGACAGCACGCGATGGGAGAACTGTATATGTCCTGGGAGACGTGCGTCGCCAACGCGCGCGACCGTTATGAGGCCGTCATCGAACTGAAAAAATCCGGCGCGTTTGCGGGACACAAAAAGGTCGCCGCAGACTATTTCCTCGGCTTCACTTCGGATCTGACGAAGCAGTATCTGAACGTGATCGACCGGAGCCGCACCTTCGTCGACGGCATGCAGGGCAACGCGCACGAGATCGCGCAGGGTACACGGAATCTTACCCGCGGCGTGCAGGAGACCGCGCAGGGGATCGCCAGGGGCGTACAGGAAAGCACGCAGGAGATCGCGCGCGGGGTACAGGAGACCGCCCAGAACCTGGCGAAGGGCGTGCAGGAGACTGCACAGGGAATTGCCCGGGATATGCAGGATATCGCCGTCGGAGAAGCGGAACGCCGTATCCGCGAATCGCAGGAATTCCACAGAAACCTCCTGGACATGCACGAAAGCCGCGCACAGGCGGAGGAAAACGTCAGAGAATTCCGGCAGATGCTGGAACGCCTGAAGAACCTCCTGATTTCATGATTTTTTCACAAAAGTATGATATGGTAGGATCGTAAGAAGAAAAGCGCCGACGGCGGCGCAGGACGTATAGAAAGGAGTTTCGATATGGCACAGCAGATCAATATGAACGATATGAACAACGAATACGGCAGCAGCCCGCAGAGCTCGATGAACCGGTATCCGCAGACCCGGCAGAACACAGGCTATCCGCAGGGACAGGGATACTACGTCGATCCGCAGAGCGGCGCGGTGCGGAGCAACCCGTTCGAGACGGCCATGCAGCCGGCGGAGTCGCTGAGCACCTATATCGCGAAGACGTATCTCTGGATGTTTGCCGGCCTGCTCCTTACCTTTTTCGTCGCGCTTGGCATGAACCTCACCGGCATGACCTACCGGCTCCTTACGAGCGGCGGCTACGCGGTCCTCATTGCCGTGACGATCGCCGAATTTGTCTGCGTCATCACGATGTCGGCGGCGATCCGGAAGATCTCCGCGGGCGTGGCGGGCATATTCTTCTTTGTCTACGCGGCGCTGACCGGCGTGACCTTCTCGATCTATTTCGCGCTCTTTGATCTTGACATTCTGATCGCGTCTTTCGGCGCGACGGCGCTGTTCTTCGGAGGAATGGCGGCGGTGAGCCTCATTTTCAAGATGCAGCTGGATACCATCCGGCCGTTCCTATTCGGCGGACTGATCCTCCTCATCGTGTTCGGACTCCTGTCGCTGATCTTCAACCTCGGCGCGTTCAATACGGTCATCTGCTACATCGGCATCGCCGTTTTTCTCGGCTACACGGCGTATGATACGTCGAAGATCCGCGCAAATTACGCAATGTACGCCGGAAATACGGAACTTTTGAAAAAGGCTTCCGTCTTCTCGGCACTGCAGCTCTACCTTGATTTCGTGAACCTCTTCCTGTACATTCTCCGGATCCTTTCCAGGAACCGCAGCAGGAACTGACAGGCAGCGGAAAAGAAAGATTGATCCGTACAGAAAACGTCCCATAGAAAAAACAATCATAAAAGGCCCCGCCGGTAAGGCGGGACCTTATTGTTTTCAGGACTTGACTGATTATTGACCGATGCTGCTGGAGTTCCTTCACAGCCGCAAAGGCGCGTTCACTGCTGCGGATATACGGGCTGTTCCGGCTGTGCATAGGGCTGCGTGCCGGACTGGTCGGGCTGCATATACGGCTGCTGCGCATAGGGCTGCGCATTCTGTCCGAATGGGGGCTGCGGCGCATACGGCTGCGCGCCCTGTCCGTAAAGCGGCTGCGCGTAGGGCTGGCCGGGCTGTCCGTAAGGCGGCTGCGCATAAGGCTGTGCGCCCTGTCCGTAAGGCGGCTGTGCAAAGCGCGGACCCTGCGGCGCATAGGGCTGCTGCCCGTATGGCGTCCGTCCGTAGGGCTGCTGCGCATAGGGCTGGGGTCCGCGTACCATACCGGCATTCGGAACATAGCCGGCGGCTGCGAACGGGCTTGCGGCCTTACGTTTCATTTCCGTGAAATCTGCCGGCGCGATGATGAGCGCCGCGCACAGGACGAGCAGGGCAAAGGAAAGAACGATGCCGCTCCAGGGATTCAGGAAGTACAATGCCGGCGCGCCGCGCAGATTCTTAAGGGAAGTGAACTGAACGATGAGACGCCAGATCAGAACAGCAGCGGAAAGGCCCGCGAAGATGCGGCGGGCGACCGCAAGGAGAAGCAGGGCGAGAACAAGAAGAATGCACAGGAGCAGGGTAGGCAGCTGCGACGTCAGCAGAACCTTGACATTCTGCTTTCGTATCCTGCCCATCTGTATCAGGGTAAAGACGGCCGAAATAATACTCGCAAGGAAATAGAATACGACCGGGATCATGACGGCCCGGTACGATTTCCGCGCGGCGAAAAGGAAAGCCATCACGAAGAGAGCGAGCGACAGCAGATAGAAAAGGCTGGTGACGATCGTGAACGCGTTCCGCATCCGGATGACCGTCCCGACGGTATAGACAAGGTACAGGATGAGAGCGACGAGGCT